>NZ_JAPTFX010000046.1:0-30615 GCF_030985895.1 Stenotrophomonas sp. Sm6012
GCATGGATGCCGCGGCCAAGCCCCCATGGACGGGTTTACGGCGTCCCCCGCAACCGGATCCACCCCGCCATCCCACGGAATGCACGCTGTTGCTGTTGCTGTTGCCTTTGCTCTGGCCTGTAGCGGGTGCAGGGCGCAGCCCTGCAAAGAACCCCCTACTCCTGCGGATCGCGGGTGATGTGGATATCGGTCGGGGTCGACAACGGAATATTCCGCTCCGCCAGGATCTGCAGCAGGCTGAAATACAGATCGCTGCGCGTCGCGTAGACCTGCCGCGGACTGGCCACGTAGGCGAAACTGTTCATCGTGATCTGGCCACCGGCAATGCTGTCGATGTAGACCGTCGGCGCCGGCTGCTTCAGCACGTTGGTATGCGCGGTGTACGCATCCAGCAGCGCCTGGCGCAGATTGCCGACATCGGTGCTGGGCGGCACCGCGAACTGGATCTGGATGCGGCCCTGGTTGTTGCCCATCGTCATGTTGCGGATCGTCTTGGTGATCAGCTCCGAGTTCGGCACGATCAGCGTTGACCGGTCGCCCACCTGGATCTCAGTCGAACGCACGTTGATGCGGCGGATGTCGCCTTCCTGATCACCCAGCTTCACCCAGTCGCCGATCTTCACCGGGCGCTCGGCCAGCAGGATCAGGCCCGAGACGAAGTTCTGGATGATCGCCTGCAGGCCGAAACCGATACCCACCGACAGCGCGCTGACCAGCAACGCCAGGTTCTTCAGGTTCAAGCCCATCGCGGTCAGCGCCCACAGGCCCACCAGGATGATGCCGACGTAACCGGCGATGGTGCTGATCGAGTTGCGCGCGCCCAGATCCAGTTCGGTCTTGGGCAGATAGGTATCGGTCAGCCAGCGCTGCAGCAGCTGGGTCAGCCCCATGCCCACCAGCAGCACCAGCACGCCGGTGACGATGCGGCCGGGCTGCAGCGTCAGGTCCTTGTTGATCTCAATACCATTGGACAGCGAGGCGATACGTTCGACGATCGTCCCAACGTTGCCAAACGGCGCGGCAAGGGCCAGCAGCGCAACCAGCACCACCAGGCTCCGCAACATGGCCGACAGCAGCACGCCCGCCTGCTCCAGCCGCGACACGCTCAGCCCTGTGCTGAGCAGGATGGTCTGGCCGACCTTGCTGTCAGCATTGAGCATCCAGGTGCTCAGATCATCAACGAACTTGAACAACAGGGTCGCCGCCAGCACCACGATGCTGCCACCGATCAGCTGCTGGTTCACGAACTTGGCGAAATTCACGTAGCCCAGCAGCGTCGCAACAATGGCCGCCACCACCGCGATGTTGCCTGCCACGCGCGCCAGCACCAGCCAGCTGCTGCGCCGCACCGGCGTGCTCGGGCCCTGCCCGTCGGCCTGCGCTTCCAGTTTGGCTTCGGCCTCGGCTGTCTGCCGGCGGTGCAGCCGCGCCAGCGTCACCAGCATGGCCATGATCAGGCCCAGGTAGGTCAGCGCGATCACACCGTCCAGCGCCACCGTGGTGACATCGCTGGTGCGCGTAGCCCGGTCGATGGCCACCAGCACCGTGCTCAGCCAGGCCAACGCTGCCGCGCCCCAGGCGTACTTGCGCAGTTTCAGCGCGGCGGTGTCATCCAGGTTCAGCAGCCGCCACGACGGCCGCGACGGCACCAGCAGGCAGGCACTGAGCGCAGCGATGAACGCGGCGGCGAAGGTGGCCTGCTGCACTCCGTCGGCCACGTTCTGCAGGCGCGGCGCAATCGCACCGATGGCGTTGAGCGAGGCGATGAACACCACCACCGCATAGCCGGGCAGCAGCGTGCCCACCAGCAACAACCACATGGCCAGCCCGGAACGGCGCAGACGGCCATCGGGCGCACGGTCGGACGCAGCGAACTGCCGCCCCAGGCGGCGTAGCCACAACCGAAGCGGGAACATCATCACCAGCGCGGCCACCAGGCCCAGCAACGGCGTGCCCCAGCCATTGGCGCGGATACCGGCGACGAACGCATCGCGTCCCTGCTCGGCCAACGGCGCAACCCGTGCGATATCAATCGGCAGGCGCTCGGCCACCTTGCTCCACAGCGCAGGCGACAGCGGTGAGGCGACCTTCTGCCCCAGCTCCTCGGTACGTTGCGCGGCGCGCTGCTGGTCGATATCGGTCGCCAGCTGCTGGGCGCGCACGGCACTGGTCTTCGCCTGGGCCACCGATGCGGCCAGTCCGTCGCGCTGCTTGTTGAGGGTGCGCCGTTGCGCCGCCAGTTCGGGCGGCTCGGTGGCGCCCTCGGCAGGCGTGCCCAGCTGGGCCAGCTGCTCGTCGAGGCGGTCCAGCTGCGGCTGCAGCGACTTCTCCAGCGCCTCGGCGTCACGTCGCGCTTTCGAAGCGTCATCGGACAACATGGCCAATGTTTCGATGGCCGCAGCATCACCACGCTTGCGGTCGACTTCCTTCAGCTTCGCATCGATATCCGCCAGTTGCTGCTTCGGCGTGGGGTCCTCGTCCTGCGCCAGCACCGGCGCGGACAGCAGGAAGACGCTGCACAGCAGCAGGACCAGCCAGGGGCCCCGTGCACGGATCGATCGCAGGAAAGAAGACACGCCAGCCACACCGGTTCGCGCGGACCACCGCGCCTGCGCGCGACTATACGGCACCGCCGATAAAGGGCGGGTGGGCAGCCCCGGCAGCGTCGAGCATCAGTACTTCAACCGCAGCTCTTCCACGGTCGGCTGCTGCAGCGCGTACCAGTCCTGGAACTCTTCCTCGGTGATCTCGTCGGGCGCATACACCGCCACCGGGTGCCAGTCATGGTCGGTCGGCAACGGCTGGCGCGGGCCGGCGCGCAGGCTGTAGCTCACGCCTTCGTAGTCGACCAGGTCATCGACCTGCGGCCACTGCTCGCGTGCGAACGCGGATTCACTCTTCAACAGGATCACCTGGTACATCGGCACCTCCACCTCGGTTGGATCAGGAAAACACGGCGCTGGCGGCAGGATACCGCCACGCCGATGACAACGCGCACTCCGTCGGGGCGACGGAACGTTCTGGACACGGCCATCGCCCCGGCTTCACCCGCCCATGGCAAGGCCATCGGCATCGTGGAGGCCCCCCCCTGCCACCACCGCCGATGACCGACCACCCACCGCTGAAGACCGTCGCCGACCTCAAGCTGCCCCGCTACCTGGGCACCTGGTACGAGATCGCGCGCCTGCCGATGCGCCACGAGCCGGAAGGCTGCACCGACGTGTCGGCGCACTACACCCTGCTCGACAACGGCAACGTCGGCGTCACCAACCGCTGCCGCATGGACGGCGAGATCGAGGAGGCCAGTGGCGAGGCCTGTGCCGTCGACAACGACAGCGCGCGCCTGGAAGTGAGCTTCCTGCCCAAGGGCCTGCGCTGGCTGCCGTTCGCCAAGGGCGACTACTGGGTGATCCAGATCGCCCCGGACTACAGCGTGTCGCTGGTCGGCAGCCCGGACCGCAAGTACCTGTGGCTGCTGGCGCGCGAGCCGCGGCTGGACGCGACCGTGCAGGACCATTATCTGGCGGCGGCTCGCCTGCAGGGCTTCGATCTGTCCGAACTGATCCAGACCCCGCACACCGGCCACCCCACTGCCTGAGCAGCGCCGCGCATGGACCTGAAGAGTGGCTACCCGTGGTGGGCGGTACGCAACGGCCTGATACACGCCTTCCCGCCGTTGCAGGAGGACCTGCGCTGCGACGTGCTGGTGGTCGGCGGTGGCATCACCGGTGCGCTGATCGCCGACGAGTTGTCCCACCATGGGCACGACGTGGCGGTGATCGAGCAGCGCGACATCGGCTGGGGCAGCACCGCCGCCAGTACCGCGCTGCTGCAGTACGAGATCGATACCCACCTGCTGGAACTGACCGAACGCTACGGGCAGGACGCCGCTGCACTGGCTTACCGGGCCTGCGCGGAGGCGATCCCGGCCCTGGGCGACGTGACGCGTGGCCTGAAGGACGTGGACTTCCAGCGCATGGACAGCCTGTACCTGGCCAGCCGCCATCGCGACGTGCCACGCCTGATGGCCGAGGGTGCCGCGCGGCGCGGCATCGGCCTGGATGCGCGCTGGCTGGGCCCGGAGGCGCTGCGGGAACGCTTCGACGTGGATGCCGGTGGCGCGCTGCTGACCCGCCAGGCGGCACGGGTCGACCCTTACCGGCTGACCTATGGGTTGCTGCAACGCGTGCGCCGGCGTGGCGGCCACGTGCATGACCGTAGCGTGCTGCACACGCTCGCGCCGGGCCCGCGAGGTGTGCGTGCGCTGACCGAGGCCGGCGCCACCGTCCACGCCCGCCACGTGGTGCTGGCCATGGGCTATGCCAACCAGCGCTGGCTCGAACAGCGGGTTGCACGCAACCGCAGCAGTTACGCCTTCATCACCGATCCGATCGATGCGGACATGCTGGGCCGGCTGCGCAACACGATGGTGTGGGAGAGCGCCCGCCCCTATCTGTACCTGCGCGCCACTGGCGACCGCCGCCTGCTGGTGGGCGGGCTGGACGATGCCATCGACATCCCCGCCCGCCGCGACCGGCGCGTAGAGCGCAAGGCCGACAAACTGATGAAACAGCTGCTGCACTGGTTCCCACGACTGGATCCGGTGCCGGCCTTCTCCTGGGCCGGCACCTTCGCCGAGACCGCGGACGGCCTGCCGTTCTTCGGCCCGCACGCTCAGTGGGGCCCCCGGGTTCATTTCGCCATGGCCTACGGCGGCAATGGCATCACCTACTCGATGATCGGCGCACAGCTGCTGCGGGCCCGCATCGAGCGGCGGAAGCATGCGCTGGAAGGGCTGTTCAGCTTTGAACGGTTGCCGTAGCGCCCACCTTTTGTAGAGTCGAGCCCTGCTCGACTGCTGTCGGCAGGAGCAGTCGAGCAGGGCTCGACTCTACAGAGGCCGCAATCGAGCAGGCCCGGATCTACCGCAAGCGGCCGCCGACAGGCATCATTCAAGCAACCCCTGCTAGCGTCGGCCTGTACCGCCGCGTGTTGCGTGGCCACCTGTCCGCTGGAGCGCCGTCATGATCCGCCCCCTGACCCTGCTGCTGTGCCTGGCCCTGCCGGGAACCGTGCTGGCCCAGTCTGCTGCGGGCGCCACCGCGCCGCAGGCGGCCGGCCTGGACCTGTCGCTGCCGCAGGCGCCGATGCGCTACCTCAACGACCCGGCCCTGCAGCAGGACCCGCCCGGCACCTACTACGGCGACAAGAGCGGCCCCCGCGTTCACGACGACGCCAGGATCGCCGACGTGACCGACGACAAGGTCAAGGTGTCCGGCAGCTTCACCACCGGCATCGGCTATTCCAAGAACGGCGGCAACAGCCACTACAACGCCGCCACGCTGAACCTCAGCAAGAACTACACCACCGATGAAGGCAAGACCCACGGGCTCAACCTCAACATCCACGTGAGTGAAGGCAAGGGCCCGGGCTTCTTCGGCCCATACGGCGGCTACTACGGCCGCGGCCCGGGCTGGGATTACCCGCCGCCGTACGGTTGGTAACACCGCGCGCGGGAGGCGGGCCGACCAAGGTCGGCACCTACCGGCACGCGAATCAATCCAGCCAGCCATCGCGCTCGCTGTGCAGGATGCGGCCGTCATAACCGCTCAGGCGCACCTCCACCTTCTGGTTGCGGGCATTGCGCGCTTCCAGCGACCAGGTCGCGCCGTCGCGTTCCAGCGAATGGATCTCGCGCAGGCCATGCGACTGCGCCCGTGCCAGCACCTGCTCGGTGGTCAACAGCGCGCGGCTGCTGTGCTCATCGAAGATCTCGCCGGTCTTCGGATCCACATAGACCTCGCTGAAGCGGCCATCGGCACGGCTCACGTCTGCCTCCCACAGGCCGTCATCGCGCTCGATCTCGTGGATCTGGGTGTAGCCGGCCTTGCGCAGGGTCTGTTCGACCTGGGCCATGCCCAGCGGCGCGGCCTGCGCGGCCGGTACGATGGCCAGCGCAGCGACGGTGGCGAGAGTGAGCGACTTCAACATGGGGGTTCTCCTGTTCGTGGCCGGATCATCCCGGCACCGCCACGATGCATGCCCCGGTTAACAGCGCCTTAGCCGCAGCTGTTAGGCAATCGTTAGTCGCCATCGGCATACTCGCGCCGGTTCCCCTTCCTGGCGCAGTCACGATGCTCCCCACCCTCGCCCTGCTGCTGGCCCTGGCCGGCGCCCCGAACGCTGCCGCTCCGACGCAGGACCCGGCGCAGCAGGTTGCGCGCCGTGCCGTGCAGCAGGGCCGTTATGTGCCGCTGGAAGGCGTGGTGCGTGATGCGCTCCGGCGCTATCCGGGCCAGCTGCTGGAAGTAGAGCTGGACGACGGCGTCTACGAGGTGGAGATCCTGCGCACCGACGGCGTGGTGGTGGAGCTGGATTATGATGCGCGCAATGGAAAGCTGCTGAAGACGGAGCTGGACGACTGATGCGTATCCTGCTGGCCGAAGACGATGCGGCGCTGGTTCAACGGCTGGTGCCTTTGCTGGAACAGGCCGGCTACGTCGTGCACACGGTGGCTGACGGGCGCCACGCCGAGGAGATCGGCCAGATCGAGGACCTGCAGGCTGCGATCGTCGATCTGGGCCTGCCCGGCCTGGACGGGCTGAGCGTGATCGAGCGCTGGCGTGGCAATGGCCGCAGCTTCCCGGTGCTGGTGCTGACCGCACGCGGGCGCTGGCACGACAAACTGGCAGGCTTCGATGCCGGCGCCGACGACTACCTCACCAAGCCCTTCCAGGCCGACGAACTGGTGCTGCGCCTGCGCGCCCTGATCCGCCGCAGCCATGGCCATGCCAACCCGCGCCTGCAGTGCGGCCCGTTGCAGCTGGACGTCAACGCCGGGCGCTTCGAGCTGGATGGGCAGGCGCTGGCGCTGAGTCCGCAGGAGTTCCGCGTGTTGAGCTACTTCATCCACCACAGCGGCAGCGTGATCAGCCGCGACCGCCTCGGCGAGCAGATCTTCGAAGGCGGCTACGATCCCGATTCCAACGCGCTGGACGTCCTGCTCGGGCGGGTGCGCCGCAAGCTGGGCACCGACCTCATCCATACCGTGCGTGGCCAGGGTTGGCGGCTGGCCGAGGCATGAGCGCGCGCCAGCCTTCGCTGCGCCGCCGGCTGCTGCTGGTCGCCGGCGTCGGCCTGGTGCTGGTCTCGGTACTGGCCAGCGTCCTGCTGGGCGAGCTGTTCAAGCGCAGCGCGCGCGACCGCCTCGACCACGAACTGCAGCAGGACATGCTGACCCTGCTGGCGCAGGCCGAAGTGGACCCGGAAGGGCAGCTGCGCCTGCGCCAGGAACCGAACGACGCCCGCTTCCAGCGGGTGTTCTCCGGTGCGTACTGGCAGATCGCGGACCAGCAGGGCAAGGTGCTGCTGCAGTCGCGCTCGCTGTGGGACCAGACCCTGGCCGCCACCGCCGACGGCCCGACCCAGCGCAACCTGCCCGGGCCGATGCAGCAATCACTGCGTGCCCGCGTGCAGCAGGTGCGCCTGCCGCGCGCGGCGCAGGCCTATGTTGCCGTGGTGGCCAACGACCGCAGCGCACTGGATGCCGACGTTGCCGCGTTCCGCCAACGCACCGCGATTGCGCTGGCGGTGCTGGTGGCCGCGTGGCTGGCGGTGCTGGCCAGCCAGGTCCATTTCGGGCTGCGCCCGCTGCGCGGACTGCGCCAGCAGCTTGAGCGCATCCGGCGTGGCGAAGCCGAACGTATCGACCGCCGCCAGCTCGATATGGAGATCGCACCGCTGGCCGATGAACTGGACGCCCTGCTCGACCACCACCAGCGCATGGTGGCGCGTGCACGCAGCAGCGCGGAAGATCTCGCCCATGCACTGAAGACGCCGCTGAGCGTGCTGGCCGCCGAGACACAGGGCGACGGCCGCGACTGGCGGCGTACGCTGCACGAGCAGGGTGCGCGCATGCGCGCCAGCATCGACCGCTATCTGGCCGCCGGCCTGGCGGTGGACCACCGGCAGCGCAGCGAGGTGGCCCCCGCCGCCGAAGCGCTGTGCCGGCTGATGACCCGCGTGCACGCCGGCCGTGGCATCCACTTCCGGGTGGACGTGGCCCCCGGGCTGGCCTTCGCCGGCGCCGTGACCGATCTGGAAGAAATGCTGGGCAACCTGCTGGACAACGCCGGCAAGTGGGCCCGCCACGATGTGCGGCTGCGCGCCCTGGCCCAGCAGGACCGGCTGCACATTGAAGTGCGCGACGACGGCCCCGGCCTGGACGAGGCCAAGCTGGAGAGTGTGTTGCAGCGTGGCGTGCGCCTGGACGAGCGGGTGGAAGGCAGCGGCCTGGGGCTGGCTATCGCAGCCGACATCGCCGCCAGCCACGGCGGCTCACTGCGCCTGTCGAACGAAAACCCCGGATTGCGCGCGCGGCTGGAACTGCCGCTGGCGCCGGCTGACTAGGTCGGGGCCGGACGGCCCCAGGCGCAGCCGGGCGTGGGCTCGGCCCAGCGCGTCACCCATCAGCGGTGGTGCATCCACCAGCAATCGATCGCGTCCAGCACGATGTGGATCATCAACCCGATGCCAAACAACCGCGTCTTCTTCGGCACGCACAGACCGGCATAGACCGCGATGGCCGGCGCGGTGTGCAACGGGTGGAAGCCGATGCTGCACCGGTTTGGCGCGTAGATCGGATCGGCCAGCAGGTGGTCCAGATCGATGATCCAGCCCAGCAGCATCAGCAGCCACGCCGAAGCGAAGCGCTTGCGCCAGAACAGCCATGCCAGCAGGGCTGGCACGGCGGCATGCAGGAACAGGTGGAAGATCGCGCGTGCGCTCATCGGGGCCGGTAGCGCCGGGCCATGCCCGGCGTTCCCGTTGACCTCAGACCAGCGGTTCGTCGGACAGGTAGGTGTAACCGGTCAGGCCGGCCTCCAGCGCGTCCGACAGTTCCTGCGCACGTTCCGGCGACAGCTGGGCTTCGGCCACGCGCTGTGCGTAGGTGGCACGCAGTTCATCCAGGCGGTAGCCCACGTAGTCCAGCATCACGTCGGTGGTATCGCCACGGCGCTGCTGGGTGATGGCATAGCCATCGGCATCGGCCAGCACTTCCACCGCGTCGGTGTCGCCGAACAGGTTGTGGATGTCGCCCAGGATTTCCTGGTAGGCGCCGACCATGAAGAAACCGATGCGATAGCTCTCGCCCGGCTTCATCTTGTGCAGCGGCAGCGAGCTGTCCAGGCTCTCGTTCTCGACATAGGTTTCCACCATGCCGTCCGAGTCGCAGGTCATGTCGGCGATGATGCCGCGACGGTCCGGGGTTTCGTCCAGGCGCTCGATCGGCACGATCGGGAACACCTGGTCGATCGCCCATACGTCCGGGATCGATTCGAACACGCTGAAGTTGACGAAGTACTTGTCGACCAGGCGCTCGTTCAACTCGTCCAGCACCGGGCGATGGCTCTTCTCGTCATAGCTCAGGCGCGCACGCACGCCGTGGGCGATGGCGTAGAACAGATCGTCGATGCGCGCACGCTGCGGCAGGTCGATCTGGCCCAGCGCGTAGCTGGCCAGACCTTCGGCGTGGAAGTGCTGTGCTTCCTGGAACAGTTCCACCGCCGGGCGCACGTCCAGCTCGTCGTGGATCTCGCGCAGGTGGCGGATCGCCGCCGGCTCATCGTCGTGCTGGTCCGGCACGCGGCCTTCCTGCGCCTCTTCCACTTCCGACACGTTGGCGATCAGCACCGCGTGGTGCGCGGTCATCGCGCGGCCGCACTCGGTGACGATGCGCGGCGGGGTCAGGCCGAACTCTTCGCAGGCATTGGCCAGCGGCTGCACGATGTTGCTGGCGTAGGAATGCAGGCCGTAGTTGATCGAGCAGAAGCTGCGCGAACGGGTGCCTTCATAGTCCACGCCCAGGCCACCGCCCACGTCGACATGGGTGATCTTCGCGCCCAGGCGCGACAGCTCCACGAAGTAGCGGGTGGCTTCGCGCATGCCGTTGGCGATGTCGCGCACGTTGGAGATCTGCGACCCCATGTGGAAGTGCAGCAGGTTCAGGCAGTCGGCGTACTCGGTGTCACGCAGCGACTTCCACAGGTCCAGCAGCTGGCGCGGCGACAGGCCGAACTTGGCCTTGTCGCCACCACTGTTCTGCCACTTGCCAGCGCCCAGCGAGGCCAGGCGCATGCGCACGCCCAGGCCCGGCTTCACGTCCAGCGCCTTGGACTCTTCCAGCACCAGCTTCAGCTCGGACGGCTTCTCGATGACGATGAAGGTCTGCAGGCCCAGCTTGCGGCCGATCAGGGCCAGGCGGATGTACTCGCGGTCCTTGTAGCCGTTGCAGACGATCAGGCCACCCGGGCGCGACAGCGCCAGCACGGCCATCAGCTCGGGCTTGCTGCCCGCTTCAAGGCCGAAGCCCTCGCCATGGTGGCTGGCCAGGGTGCCGGCCACGCCACGGGTCTGGTTGACCTTGATCGGGTACACGGCGGTGTAGCCGCCACTGTATTCCCAGTCCTGCTGGGCCTGGCCGAAGGCCGCCTGCAGCTTGCCCAGGCGCTGGCCGAGGATGTCCGGGAAGCGCACCAGCAGCGGCAGCTTGGCACCGGCCGCACGCGCCGCATCGACCACCTTGGGCAGCGACACCACCGGGCCGTCCGCCCCGGTCGGTCTCACCACCATGTGCCCGGCCTGATCCACGTCGAAGTAACCGTCCGCCCAATGCGGGATCGAGTAGGTCTTGCGGGCTTGGTCGAGGGACCAATCGGTCATTTCAGTCGGCCTTGTTGGCAATAAAAGGGGGGGCATGATAACGCCTATATGCCCACAGGTTCGTTATCATGCGCGCCCGCGCCCGTGACAGGTTCCAACCTGAACGGGCCGATCCGTCCGGATGTGGCATCTGTGCCACGCGGCCCCGCCCGCCAGCCCGGCTTCACCCCTCCGAACAGGACTGTTTTCCAATGACTGACAGCAACAACTGGTACATCGAACACTTCGAGCGCACCGGCTCGGCCATCGGCTATCGCATCACCGCCAAGCTGGACGAGGTGCAGTCGCCGTTCCAGAAGATCGAGATCTTCCAGACCACTGACTGGGGCAACCTGATGACCATCGACGGGGCCATCATGCTGACCAGCAAGGACAACTTCTTCTACCACGAGATGATCAGCCACCCGGTGCTGTTCACCCACGCCGCGCCCAAGCGCGTGGTGATCATCGGTGGCGGCGACTGCGGCACCCTGCGCGAAGTGCTCAAGCACAGCGGCGTGGAGAGCGTGACCCAGTGCGATATCGACGAGCAGGTCACGGTGATGGCGCGCAAGCACTTCCCGGAACTGTGCGATTCCAACGACGACGCCCGCGCCGAGCTGCTGTTCGACGACGGCGTGGCCTACATGGCCAACTGCCCGGCCGGCAGCGTGGACGTGGTGATCGTCGATTCGACCGACCCGGTCGGCCCGGGCGAAGGCCTGTTCAACAAGGCCTTCTACGAGAGCTGCTTCAAGGCCCTGAAGGACGACGGCATCCTGGTGCAGCAGTCCGAATCGCCGCTGATGCAGCTGGACCTGATCAACGAAATGCGCACCGAGATGGGCAAGGCCGGCTTCGGCTCGTTCAAGACCCTGCCTTTCCCGCAGCCGTGCTACCCCACCGGCTGGTGGAGCGTGACCATGGCGCGCAAGGGCGACAGCAGCTTCGACTTCCGCCAGGCCGACTCGGCCGCCAAGACCTTCAACACCCTGTACTACACCGCCGCGCTGCACACCGGCGTGCTGGTGACCCCGCCGTTCGTGCAGGCGGCGCTGAAGAACTGATCAGAAAGCGCGCCAACCAAGGTTGGCACCTACCCATGCAAAAGAAAAACCCGCGCTGGTGACGGCGCGGGTTTTTTCATGTTCCGGTAGTGCCGGCCGTTGGCCGGCAACCTCATGCAACGATCAGAGCGCCCAGATACCGGCAATCACCGCCACCACCAGGCCCCACTTGATCAGCTGGTAGGCCACCACGCTGCGCTCGCGCAGCGCCTTGGCCTTCAGCCGCACCTTGTACACGCTGCCGAACGCCTTGTTGACGCCGCCGGTCGGGTCACCCGGCAGGTTCGGCGACGCACCACCGGCCAGCAGCGTAGCCGCCACCGCACGGTTGAACAGGCCGGGCAGGCCGAAGTGCAGCGGCCGGGCGATGTCGCAGAACAGGATCACGCGATCATCCGGCGTCTCGTTGTGCGCATGGTGGATGTAGGTCTCGTCGAACATCATCCACTCGCCATCGCGCCAGCTCTTCTTGATGCCGTCCACTTCGATGTAGCAGCCGTCGTTGTTGGGCGTGGCCAGGCCCAGGTGCAGGCGCAGCGAACCGGCGAACGGATCGCGGTGCGGACGCAACTCACTGCCCGACGGCAGCTGGGCGAACATCGCCGCGCGCACGTCCGGCAGCGATTCCAGCAGTGCGGTGGTCTTGGGGCACATCGTCTCCGCCGACGGGTGCGACGGGCCGTACCACTTCAGGTAGAAGCGCTTCCAGCCACGACGGAAGAACGAATTGAAGCCAGCGTCGTTGAACGTGCTGGAGGCAGCGATCTTCTGCGCATCGCGCAGCGCCAGTGCCTCATCGCGGATCATCTGCCAGTTCTGGCGCAGCGGCTCCAGCTGCGGGAACTCCTTGGCCGGGTCCAGGAACGGCGTGGTCGGCACCTTCGAGAACATGTACATGACCACGTTGATCGGGGCCATGAAACTGGAGTGGTCCAGCAGCTGGCGCGACCAGCGCGCGCGGACCTTGCCACGGAAGTGGATGTACAGCACGCAGGCCACGAACAGCGCTGCAATGACGATTTTGATGATCAAAGCACTTTCCTCCAGCCGCGGCCGGAACGGGAAACGGGGCGATGCACGGCCTGGCGGCCAGCACCGGTGGGAGCGCGGCAGGGGACGGGGACGTGCCGGAGGGGGCGGCCGCCGATGTCGCGTGTTAACAGCTTATGGTCGGCAGGCCGTGCGCCGGGGTCAAGCCGGGCGTGCGTTGCGTTCAGCGCGACGCCGATGAATGGGCCAGAAGCGCGCGCAACCTGTTGATCCAACAGGACGACCCCTATAAGTGAGACATGATTGTCCGATTCCGCGTGACGAACTGTTCCAGCCACGACCCCGACATTTCTCCGACAAATCGTCGATTAGCGAACTGGCGAGTACTAAAATTAACGAATGCTTAGTAACTTCCTGTAACACCGGTTCGCTTGACGCTTTGCGCCACCCACCGGGTCGACCGAGACCCCGACATGTATCTCCCTGCACTGCCCCCCTCCTCCTGCGGCGATGACGCTGCGGCGCCGCTGCTGCTCAAGCGCGGCAAACGCTTCCTCGCCCCAGACGTCTACCGCACCTGCCTGGACGGGCGCGAAGCGGTCATCAAGGACTACTCCCGCTACCGCGGTACTCCCGTTTCACTGATCGCCCGGCTGATGGTGCGCCGTGAAGCGCGCATGCTGCAGCGTCTCGGCGGCTGGAAACACGCCCCGGCCCTGCTCGGCACCCTCGGTGGCCTGGCACTGGGCATGGAGTTCATTCCCGGCCAGACCCTCAGCACCGCCCAGGCCGTCGGCAACGACGTATTCGAGCAGCTGCAGCACGCGCTCAGCCGCCTGCACGCGGCCGGCATCACCCACAACGACCTGCATGGCACCAACGTGGTGGTCAGCGGCGGCGTGCCCGTGCTGCTCGACTTCACCTCGGCCTGGCGCGTACCCCGCTGGCTGCGCCGCGGCCCGCTGAGCCGGCAGATGCGCCGCAGCGACATGAAGAACCTGCTGAAGATCCGCCAGCGCGTGACCGGCCAGGCGCCGAGTGCCGCGCAGGCCGCGCTGGTGGCCGACCCGGGCTGGGTGGCGGCCGTGCGCCAGGGCTGGAAGCGGTTCTACAGGTGGGCAAAGCGCCGGTAACTGCTTTGCATTGGTAGGGGTCGAGCTTGCTCGACCGCTTTACCTGCTTCACCTGTAGACGTCGAGCTTGCTCGACCGCTCTTCCTGCATCGCGCGAAATGCAGTCGGGCATGGCTCCACTCTACAAAACCAGGTTACAACGCGTCCGCGTCCAACTCACCGGTACGAATACGCACCACGCTACCCAGGTCGTACACGAACACCTTGCCGTCACCAATCTTGCCGGTGCCCGCAGCTTTCACGATGGCCTCAACCACCGCCTCCACCTGGTCATCGGTCACCGCCACTTCCAGCTTCACCTTCGGCAGAAAATCGACCACGTACTCCGCACCACGGTACAGCTCGGTATGGCCCTTCTGGCGACCAAAGCCCTTCACTTCCGTCACCGTGATCCCGGTAACCCCACGCTCGGCCAGCGCTTCGCGCACGTCGTCGAGCTTGAACGGCTTGATCACCGCCATGACCATCTTCATCGTCTATCTCCTGTCTTCCGGCGTGGAGGATAGCGCCTGAACGCGGCCCGTGCGAAGCCGCTGCCGCCTGTCCGGGCAGTAGGTGCCGGCAGTATCCTTGTGCCGATTGGCCTGCCCGCGCCGAATGCACGGGCCCACCCCCACGGAGCACCCCATGATCGACCTGAACCACATCGATGACCTCGCCCGTCGCCTCAGCGACCTGGTGCCGCCGGGACTGCGCGAATCGCGCGAGGAACTGCAGGCCACCTTCAAGAGCGCGCTGCAGGCCGGCCTGGCCAAGCTCGACCTGGTTACCCGCGAAGAGTTCGAAGTGCAGCGCGCCGTGCTGCTGAAGACCCGCGAGAAGCTGGATGCGCTGGAAACGGCCGTGCGCGAACTGGAAGGGCGCGGCGCCGCAGAATGAAAAAAGGAGGCGCACCGCGCCTCCCACTTACAGAGTATTTCGCGGATGGGGCCTTGCCGCAAGGCCCACCGGGCGCCCTAGACTCGCCGGCCTGTCGATCCGGCAGGACACGCAGGGGCAGTGCCGATGGCACAGGACACCGAATGGACACCCGTTTCGCATGACACCTGCGACCAGGTCGCCGGGCCGTTCTACCACGGCACCCGCGCTGACCTCACGGTGGGCAAGCTGCTGAGCGCGGGCTTCCGCTCCAACTATCGCGACAGCGTGGTGATGAACCACATCTACTTCACTACGGTTGCCAAGGGCGCCGGGTTGGCTGCGGAGATGGCCCGCGGCGAAGGGCGGCCGCGTGTGTATGTGGTGGAGCCGACCGGGCCGTTCGAGGACGATCCGAACGTGACCAACAAGAAGTTTCCCGGGAACCCGACCCGGTCGTATCGGAGTGCGCAGCCATTGCGGATTGTGGGGGAGATTACGGAGTGGGAGCTCTATGACCCGGAATTCGTTCGGCAGTTGAGGGCGTTTGTTGCTTCGGGGAGTGGGGAGATCATCAACTGATACTGATAAGGAGGAAGATCAGCGCTTCCCCGCGGCCGTTACTTGCAGGGCGTGCTACCCGGTAGCTCGCCCTTCAGCCGTCGCATCGTGGAGTCGAGTGCTCCAAGGAACGACGCGTCGTCGTCCGTCACAAGCCCGCGCGCGCGCACGAGCATCACCTCAGCCCGGCGGCAATTCTCGCTTCCCCCCAAGGAAATGAGATGGGAAGCGAGGCGCTGCATCGCCGCAGGATCTCCTCTCGAAACCCCCTCCTCCATCCATTGCCTGTAGAGCGCTGCATCGCCCATCTCGCGGTAGTGATTTTCCACCAACGCCTGAGCGTGCCCATCGCCAGAGCGGGCCTTGGCTTCCATCTGTGCTGCGGATTCGGGGCCATAGCTTTCGCTTCTGCTCCCTGCGATCACATCGCCTGCGGCTTTCTCGGAAGAGCCTCCGCCGGAATTGCTACATGCCGAAAGAAGCAACATCAGCCAAGTTGACAACGAAGCCTTGAGGCTTGTCATTTTGGTTTTCCGATGGTCTGAGTAAGAGGAAGCCTACTTCCAGTCTGTGATCCAGCAAACGTTATGGTCGTCGAGCCGTTTGCATTGAATCGAATCGTCTTGATGGCTGGCCCTGAACTTCCCGTACCGCCTGGAGTCAATCGATTCCAGACACCTGGCGCGCCCTTGCCATCTTGCTGCATGTTAACTCGCAGGGTAACAGGCCCCCCTGAGTAGTTTGTGGGATACATGACAAAACCACTCGGCGCATAGACGGTGGAATCGTTCAGATCGGCCCATAGCTGGCCAATTGACTTGTTCAATCCTATTGGGGCCACGCCTAAATGACACGCAGCCATAAATACGGTTTGCCCACGTTTCAAGCCGAAGTCACTTCGAGCACGATCAAGGGACTCCGACGACTTAAAGTCCGTGTAGCGCATCGAGTTGCGCTGGTCCTGTACCAGATCTGGATTTGCATGAGCGGTGAGCGTAAACATTGAGCGGGAATCTACCGCGTCTCCAGCCCTTCTCAACCCCGCCGGATCGTGGTCGCCGAACAGATTCATGCTGGAACGGCCATCAGGATCAACATATCGGTACGGATTGTTGTCGGCGTACCAGTAACGATTGAAGGATCCCGCTGGAGTTCTATGGACGGCGATTGGATCCACTGACAGGAACCGCCCCACCTGCGGATCATAGTAGCGCTGCTGCATGTAGGACAGACCATTAGTGCTGTCGCTCACATGGCCAGCATAGCCGACGCCATCAGAAAGAGGGCGCTCCAGCAATTCCCCATAAGGATCGTAAACGCTTCTCTGGACTACGGCTGCGGCCGTGTCTGTGACCGCAACGGGCGATCCCAGCGCATCGAGATGCTGGTACTTGGGCCGGGTCACGCCATCACTTCCAGTCTCCAATGTCGCGACCAGCAGCTCTCCCAGGTAGAGGTACTCTCTGGATATCCCATCACGCTCGCTCTGCTGGCGACGGAGCCTTCCTTCCCTGTCGTACATCGAGTGAATGGAACCGCTCCCCTGCAACCATGCCAGCACGCGCCGACCGAGCGCATCGTAGCGATACGTCTCAGGGCCCGGCGCCTGTCTCATTCGATTGCCTATGTCGAAGACAAAGCTCTGTCCGTTCCGCATCGACAGGTTGCCTTGCACATCATAGGACAGCCCCATCGTTGTCGCACCGGCACTGGATCTGACGTTGGTCAAGCGATTGTGCTGGTCATAGTAGTAAGAATGATCCTTGCGACCTGCAAGCTTTGCGCTCTGCATATTGTCCAGGACGTCATACGTGAAACGAACAACACCATCACCCCCAAAGGCGGCGGAGGTGGCCTGGGTGAGACGATCCAAACCGTCATACATCATCGTGCGGCTGCGGCTGCCCTGTCCGATTTCGGCAATCGTGACAACGTTCCCATTCAGATCGTAGTCGTAGTTCAGAGTGCTGACATTCGGAAGCGCACTGAGGCGTGCCGGGAGCCCCCGGACGTTCAGGTCCTGCTCGAACCTGATGCCATTACCATACGTGAAGCGGCTTGCAACACCTGCCGGGTGATGGGACGCGCCAAGCACGTAGTCTCCAACCCGGGTTGCCCGGCCAAGAGCATCAGGCGCCAAGGCCACATACAGGCCACTGGGATACTGGATCCCGCTACGCGAGCCGTTGGCATCGTAGGAATAGCCAAGTCCCCATGTGTACCATCCCTCCTGTGAACTCGACTCTCCAATCAGCAGCCTGCGCTTGTTGTAGCTGTAGGCATTGATAGTGTGATTGGCTCCTCCATCATTCGCCGTAGAGATGCGCGCAGGCAACCCATCTGCGGCATAGGTCCAGATCTGATTGCCATTGCCATCGGGGAAGGAGAGCGTAGACACTCGATTGCGAGCGTCATAAGTCAGATCGACACGACGAGGCGAGCCATGGGCGGCAGCTATATCGCAATTGCCCGGATCCGGAAGATCCAAGCCGCTCGCTGTCCAGATGGTATTGTCGCCTCCGTCATATCCCATCACTGTGCTGCCAGACTCCGGTTCGATCGACTTGCACAGGCTTCCGCCCTCGCCGTAAACCAGAGTTCTACGCAACTGGATGCTGCCAGTAGCATCCCTGCGCACGATGGCAGTCGGGCGCCCATATCTGTCGCGGGGGATATCAGTGAACTGCCCCTCGGGCGCACTGATTGCGATCACATCCGACTGGATAGGGGAACCGAAAGCCTGATACTGGAATCTCGTGGTAGCTCCCCGAGGGTCGGTCGTCGTTCTCCGATTCCCGGGCTCGTAGGCCACAACGGTCGTTGCGAGTCCCGCGTCAGTATCCTTTGAAATCGATGTCACCCGTCCCAGGGCATCGTATTCGGTCCAGACACCCTTCAATGGTGGAAGCACCACGCGAGTGTTTGTGCTGGCGGTAGCGTCTCCGAAGCGTCCCACGCCCTCCTGATTCATCCTCCACTGGAGAGGATACTGGCCTGCCGTGGATGGCGCGGTTATGGAGAACAGGAACTCGACGATTCCATTCGGTGGAACATCATGCGGCAGGGGGATTCGCGCTGCGCCCCAGACGGTATTGTCCGAAGGGCTTTCCGTTGCAAGGCTGTAGCCTGCACCACTACTCCAGGTCGTCTCGCCAGTGTTTCGAAAGCGAAGACGCATCTGGACAGTGCTCCCTGCCTGCACTTCAATCGGGATGCCTCCTCCTTCCTCCGTACGCGCATTGTTTACCGGCGCCGTCACACTGATCACTACATTCGACGTCGCAGGGCCAAACCATCCTTTGCCATCCGCCCACATCTGCCGCTGGAAGTTGTAGTTTCCTGGCGTCGCTGGCGCCTGCAGCGGGACAGCGATATCCACAACTTCCCCTGGCGCTACGGCCCGTGGAAGCGCTGTACGCGCCCCTCCCCATTGGGTGGAGTCGGTCGGGTTCTGCGCGCCCAACCAATGGGTGCCCGGTTGCCACACCGTGTCGCCGGTGTTCTTCATCCTGACGACCGCCGTCTGGGTGCTACCCGTTTTCATTGCAGGCGCAACGCTCTGACTCTGAAACTCGGCGCTGTTCACCGGCTGCCACACAAAGAATCCAATCTGGCCTGTACTCAGACCAAACCAGCTTCCGTTTCGCTGCATCTGGAAAGTCACGCCATACCAGCCTCCATTGGCAGCCCCTGTGCTGGGTGTGAGCGTGACGTTGAAAGTTGCGCTCTGACCTGGAGGTATGACCGCGGGAACGGCTGAGCTCGCTGCGTTCCAGTAGACCAGTCCGTTGTCCGGCATGCTCAGCGCATAGCCTCCCCCCGGTGACCAGGTGGTTTCACCCGTGTTCCTCATGGTCACAGTTGCGACGAACGGCTGTCCCGCGACCACCCGATTTGTATTGAGCGATACAGCAACCTTCTCAGCGGAATCTACCGGTGCAGGCGGTGGGTTGACCGTGATGACCACCGGGCCGCTCTGCAACGACCGGACAATTTCCTCACCGTTGAGATTGCGGATGCCCTGGGCGGTCAGCATGTACTGGTACGTACCAGGTGGGAGTCCGTGAACGGTGTAGGTTCCGTTGGCGAAATTGCTGAGCAGAACTCCGTTCTGTGTCAGGCGTACGTTGTCGATGTACTCCGATTTCGGCCCGCCGTTGGTGCTGCCATACCCGACCGTCATGCTGACGGTAGCGGGCGCGGTATACACCGTCTGCGCGGGGCCGGTCAGCTTCACCCATGCCTGGGCATACGCGGCGGGGCTGGCCGCCAGAACCAGAACCACTACTGCCATGGCACGAATCCAGCCCAGTCGCTCAGTGAGCGCCGAATTCATCAGGATGCTCATCACGGCTCCCCCAGACGATAGCGGCCCGGATTGGACTGGAAGGTGGTTCTTCCCGCGTGGTCGTACGCGTTTATCACCTGCCTCAGCGTGGAACTTCGATTTGTCGCGTCGTACTCCTCCCTCAGCACTGGACGCAGGAGTGCGTCGCGATAGGTAATCCGACGCGCATTCCCTGTTGCCTCGATTTCTCGCCAATGGCCAGCAGCCAAGCCTCGCTCAGTACTGGCAGTACGTTGGTGATTGATGACGGTATCGTTCCAGCCAACGGTGTCATCCGACGGATAGCGGATCAGGCTCACGCGTCCCATCGCATCGTAGGCAAATACCGTCGTTGCTGCTGTTTCGTCGGTCTTGCTCAGCAACCAGCCATTGTCGTCTACCGTGGCAGAGATGCTGGTGCCATCCGCGTAGACAACGCGGCGGGGAGTACCCCGCTTGTAGTCCTGCATCTGCGTGATGTTGCCGTTGCCATCCTTCGCCTGCACCACGTTGCCCAATGCGTCGTACGCAAGCGTCTGTTTCAGCTTGCCAAACAGCCAGGTCGTTTGTGGAAGCGATTGGGCATTGTACTCAGTCCGGCTTTGCTCGATCCCGGTGTCGATATCGACGACACGTGCCTTCTGTCCCAATGTCCAGGAAGAGAGATCGTCATGGAACGTAGTCCGGTCCTTGGATACACCGACATCGCTGCCACTGTAGGTTTCCACCGGCCTTGCAAATGCGTCGAAGCGATCTACCCGTTCGGTGTAGGACGTTCCCTCACGGAGGGTTACTGCCAGCTTCTGCGGCTGGATAAGGCCCTCCGCGGGCGTCATGATGCTCAGCGACTGCCCCACCAGAGGAATGAACTGCCCTGCGGCGTCCTCCTTGGCCAGGTATTGGTAGGTCACACCCTCCAGCGTGGCTCCTGCAGCGTTGGCGGTGCGCGTTTCCAGAATCTTTCCTTCATCGATGCGCGGCCGCACCCCGAAGCGGTAGCTCACGACGCTGCTGTCCGGCTGGGTAATCGTCGTCCACCGACCACCGGCGGAGAATCCGTCCTGGATGGAGTAGGACGTCGTCATCGCGGGCAGGCCGGCACCGCTGATCGTGCGCTGCTGCAGGCTCCAGACTCCTGTATAGGGAATCTGTTCCGGCGACGAGCAGGGGCTTATGTCGGTCGCCCGGTAAAAATAGCGATAGGCAAGCGAGTAGGCTGCGGTAGCACCTGATGGGTGACCTACGGTGTAACTGTAGGGTCCGTACACGGTTCCCATTCGCGGATCACATTCTGACCCTTCTTGTGTAGGACCAAACGTGGGCGGCCTGAGGGTGCCTGTAACCGTGTAGGTCCAGCGAGTGCCGTCAGGCTGCACCACCGCCGCCAAGCCACCGTCGATGCGCGATCCAAGGGCACCTGGCTCGCGGTACTGATAGGTCCACGTGCGACCATTTGCCGAAGCGCTGGAGATTCGTTCGCCGTTGTAGGCAATGCTTATCGATCGCCCATCACTGCTGCTGATCGAGGTGAGCTTGTCGCCTGAGTAGCCATAGTTGACCCAGTTGCCGAAGCGATCTTCAACCCGAGTCGCCAGAAAGAACACATGGCTGCGCGAAAGAACGCGGGTCGGCGCCAGCGGATTGTCCCTATAGCTGAACAACGGCATTTCCCGGGTGACCACCCAGTTCAGGTAGTACTTGGTCCCATCCGGCGCCAATGCAAGAAAGGCCTCGCCCGGGACTCCATTCTGCGTCTGTGGCAGACAACGGATCCGGACATTACCCGTCGTAACCCATGCATAAGTCAGCCCATCGGCAGGCATTGGCACGCCGGCAGAAGCCACCAGCATCTGCGATGTCCCATCGCCGGGGAGATTCAATCCATATCCATTCCAGAATGCGGCTTCCGGAAAGCTGCCCATGCCGTCGCCGATGTAGGGCTTTTTCTGCTGGGAACACCTTTGAAAGCGCGAAGCGTCGTTGTCGGGCCCAACCACCCACCCACGGGCGCTGAACACGCCCTCAAGATGCGGGATATCGATGTCCCAATCGTAGAAGCCGGCAAGATCGCCAGGTTTGCTGTCCTGATAGAGATAGCGCTCGCTTATCGAGCGCTTCCGGACCAGTTCCACTGGAGGCCCGGCATTTCCTGGGATCGCGATATCGGTTACCGAAAAGCTGAGCTGACCATTGAACAGTGAGATGTTCTCGCCGAAGGTCTTCTCGTCAAGGCGCCCCATCTGTTGTGCCTTGCCAACCTTGTTCGCGTACTCCGATTCCGGTTGCACAAGCTGCTGGGCAGCAACAGACGAAGCAACAACGCACAGCAATACTGGCGCGAACCGCAACCACCTGGATCCCATAGCGTTCCCCTGGCGAAAATGAACAATCCGTTCATGCAGCGCCGCCGATTCTGCACCGAGATTTCGATACGCGCAGGTCAGTAAACCCCGCAATGAGCGGTAGGGCTTTTCCTACGGCCGCGGCCCGAACGCACTGATCACCCCGAGGGGCCTCCGCACCTCGCGCGTTATGCGGCGAGACGACGCGCACAACAAGCTGGCCCTGGTGAACTTGGACGTAGATCAACTGACGGCGGAGAATCTTCATTCCTTGCATCGCCCCAGATCCCCCCTCCGCGCAGATGATCAGGCCCCATCCGGAAGCCGGGCTGCGCAGCGCACGCTGCCGCGACCGGCGCCAGCGCGGTCCCTTTCATCCTTGCAAGCGCTGCGAGAGCGCCCTCCGCGGCCGTTGCCACCGGGCTGGCAAGCGCGAGCAGGAGCAGGAGCAGGAGCATCGAGATGCTTCTCATGAAACCTCCCTGATGGAATGACCCCACGCCTCTCTGCACGGCACCGCATCTCTGGCTTGCCCGGTTGATGCAGCGCGATACCAGGACGGCCGGATCAGGACGGCCGGATTCGGCCAACAAGCCAACCTGCAACCAGACGAGCCATGTCGCATATGCCACACCCAGAATCCTCCTTCCGGAGAAACGGGTGACGCGGCGGTGTAGGCACCGGAAGCCTTTCGCCCCAAGGCCTGTGGAAGCACCGCCCCTATGCGACAATGCCAAAAACGTCTCGGGTTTTGGCGGCATTGGCCCCCACCCCTTGGCAATCCTCACAGCAGCAGGTAATCGTTACCCCGCCACCGTGCATCGGTGGTCGGGACTCGAAAACCCGGATTGCTAGACGTAAGTTTGCGCTTGCCAGCCGGCATCACCCTGCGTGGTGCCGGCTGGCAATCCGTCTGCCGGCTATGGCGGGCGGGGCGTGGGGGCCTCGTGCCCGCCGGCTTTGTCTAGCACCGGTTTTCGAGCCACGCCCTGTCCGCCACCTTTATCGGTGGCGGCTTCTGCCTGCATGCACGGAGCCTGCCATGACCAAGCCGCACTCCCCTCCCCCGCGCCCCATCCAGCAGCCGCCATCACCCGGCCCTGCCCTGGACCCCACCAGCCTCATCGCCGTCCTGCACGCCATCGGTGCCGGCGCTGCCGCCGACGGCCAACCCTGGCCCGAACGCCACCTGCTGCGCAGCCGGCAGATTTCCCTGTCCGACGCCGATTGCGCACTCACGGGCCAGCGCATCGTGCAGGAGATCCTGCTGGCGGCCGAACGCACGCGCCAGAACGGCGAGCCCGAGCAGTACGTGGGCGACCGGGTGATGGAGGGGCTGGTGATGGCTGATATTGCACTTACTGCTTTCGTCCACGAGCGGATGCGGCCCAGGGATTGAGGTGTGTTGGCGTTGCTCCCAAAGAGCAACGGTGTCTACTGGGGCCCGGAGCACTGTCAACCGGATTCTCCCTGGCCGCCTCGCCAGCAATTCCCGATGGTGATTGCCAGAATCATGCATCACCATCGAAGCGGCTCTCTGCAGGACACGCCATATGCATCGAGGAACCCGATGCACTACCTCAAGCGTCAGATTCCCTTCAGCGACTGAATCAGATAGGTGCAATCCATGAACAAGGGTTACTCCGCCAGACATCTTGTTTCCCTCGTCGTCGCAGCGCTTTTTGTCTGCGCATGCCAGCCATCAGCAGTCCAGACGCCACAACCTGATCAATCCGCACTGCAGGCAGAGACGGCGCCGGCGCAGAGTGGCACTGATGAAATCCAGCGGCCGTCATCGGAGCTCCAGTGGCTTGAGGACAGGGGCCATTTCTCTGAAGAAGATCATCGGCACCTGAGTGCGCTATCCACCCGCTACAACAATATCTTCTCGGGTCTGGATGCAATGCCGGCCGCTGAAGTGGCGGCACTTGGGTTCCCGACAGCAAAGGAATGGATTGAGGCCCGGAATCTGTCTACGGAGGCGTTGAAGGCCAAAGCAGAGAAGGGGGATACAAAAGCAAAGGCCTTCTATGTTGACAGGCAACTGCAGATGCTTGAATCGCTGACAGCCTCGTCTGGCGCCGAAAACATCCTGGAAGCCTTTCAAGCCTCTCCCGAGCTTCGCGACAGGTTTCAACAGGACTTCATTGATGCTCATGTCACCGCCGGGGAGCTGCTGAAGTTCCATCCAAGCCCATTCTCTGCGTACCTCTTCGGCGTGAGCAGCGCCGCAACCGGAGGTGTTCCCTTCCCTGTTGCCGCATCCATCGCAGTGGCAGGCGAACTGGGCGACAAGCGATCTTCCGGGCTGCTGCAGGCTTACCTGGAGAAAATGGGGCCCATGGATCCCAGCGCTGTCGACAGCAGCTACAAGAGCATGCGCAGAACGGCCGGACTGGATTGAGCTCACCTTCCTGCTCGGTCATGTCCAACGCCAAAACGCCGGCGCTCTGCTCCTCTCTGCCGAGGCGATGTACCCGGCCCTCGGGCCGGGATACTCCTAGGTTGATCCTCCGCAACGCCTGATGGTGCACGGTAGTTCGACGGCCGCACCATCGAACATCTCGCCGCAGGAAACCGTACATGAGCCTGGCGCTGGTCTACAGCCGCGCCCGCGCCGGGGTCGACGCCCCGCTGGTGCGGGTGGAAGTGCATCTCTCCGGTGGCCTGCCCGCCACCCAGATTGTCGGCCTGGCCGAGACCAGTGTGCGCGAATCACGCGAACGCGTGCGTGCGGCACTGCTCTGCGCACGCTTCGACTTTCCACAACGGCGCATCACCTTGAACCTTGCACCCGCCGATCTGCCCAAGGAGGGTGGCCGCTACGATCTGGCGATTGCGCTGGGCATTCTGGCGGCCAGCGGCCAGGTCGATCCGCAGTCGCTGCTTCAGTACGAGTTCCTGGGCGAGTTGGGCCTGACCGGTGAGCTGCGGCCGGTGGCTGGTGCGCTGCCCGCGGCGATTGCAGCCGCAGAAGCCGGGCGCATCCTGGTGGTACCACCGGGCAATGCTGCAGAGGCTGCGCTGGCCCAGCATGCCGAGGTGCGCGTAGCCCGCACGCTGCTGGAATGCTGCGCCGGATTGGGCAATCCGCGCCTGCTGCCGCCAGTAGAGCGTGTGGACGCAACGCCGTTGCCACTGCCGGATCTGGCTGACGTGCGCGGGCAGGCGCACGCACGGCGCGCACTGGAAGTGGCCGCAGCCGGTGGGCATCATCTGCTGCTGATCGGCAGCCCTGGCTGCGGCAAGACGCTGTTGGCCTCGCGCCTGCCCAGTCTGTTGCCGGACACCGAGGAAGCCGAAGCACTGCAGCTGGCCGCGATTGCCTCGGTGAGTGGTGAAGGGCTGGACCCACGCCGCTGGCGGCAGCGGCCGTTTCGGGCGCCGCACCACAGTGCGAGTGCAGCGGCGCTGGTAGGTGGTGGCAACCCACCCTGCCCCGGCGAGATTTCGCTGGCGCACCACGGGGTGCTGTTCCTGGACGAGCTGCCGGAATGGAACCGCAGCGCACTGGAGACGTTGCGTGAGCCGTTGGAATCCGGGCATATCCGTATCGCGCGCGCGGCGCGTAGCGTGCAGTATCCGGCGCGCTTCCAACTGGTGGCCGCGATGAACCCCTGCCCGTGCACACGTAACATGCTAAGATGAACACGCCAACGTAACTTCTTGAATGGATCAATGGCTGTTCTGGAACAGATTGCCCGGCCCAGTCAGGGAGAAGACTCAGGCAACGGAGCGGGAAAGAACAGTCTCCCGGCGTTGTTTTGGCAGGACAACACCCCTTGGCGAGAGGTGAACTTATGGATCTCGCAAAAGAAGGGCGTTGATGGCGCCACCTTAAAGTCCTTGATGACGCACCTCCTTGCTTACGCCAAATGGCTTGAGCAGACGAATACCCACTGGTGGGACTTCCCCGTAGACAGGGCAAAGCGCTGCCTAGTTCTCTACCGAGCATTTTTACTCCGCGAGATAGGCACCCAGAGCATCAAGCCTCGGACTGCCGCGGCCAGGATGCGCGCCATAGTTCAATTTTATCGATGGGCCCACACCCACCGCGTCATATCTCCTGAATGGCCCATGTGGGAAGACCGGCACATCGGCGTGCGTGTCTCTACCAACTTCGGCTTTGAAAGAACGATCTTGAAGTTGAGCACAGATCTGCGTATCCGAGCGGGCTCGACGGCTTCTTCGATCGCTCTAGAGGACAACCTCGTACCATTCTCAGTAGATGACCAAGCGGCTATCCAGGCGTACGTGCGTCGGTATGGCACGGAGGAATTGCAGCTCTTCTTCAGCCTCGGCTTCCGCACAGGTCTCCGGCTAGGAACGATCTCTGACCTCAAGGTGCAGACGCTCTATAGGGCAACGCCGGATCCGAACATGACCGGTTTTATGAGAATCAGTATCGGGCCAAGGGCTCAGCCGCCGGTTGCCACTAAGAACGGTGTGAACGGCACCATCCCCTTACATCAGAACGATCTGGATGCCCTCATTGAGCACGCAACCAGTACCAGGCGCTTGAAAAGAGTGGAGCGCGCGCCCCACCACCACCGAGACCTTCTTTTTCTTACCAGATCCGGGCAGCCATACGCCGGGAAGGCCGGGGTGACTGAGTACCGCGCGATGGAGATGGAGATATCCCGACTGAGATCTCGCGCAAGAAGGGCACTTTTTGCTCCGATGTACGATTTCAAGTTCCACAGAACCCGTGCAACCTTTGGAACGAACACCGCTCGGCTGTTCCTCAGGCATCTCAGCGTCGCAGACGCACTAGGCCTTCTCAGGGACCTAATGCTTCATTCCGATATCGCGACAACGCTCAAGTACGTGAAATTCATACAAACCGGTGATCTTATCTCCTCTCTTGCAGATGAGTACACGCGAAGCTACCTAAAGCTGACTGATGCTGGCAAAGAAACCTAAAATTCCCTGCTTGACTTTCCCGAGCCTGCCACACGGTCCGTCTCAAGTGCAGATCGACCTGCAGCATCACCTGTACCTGGGTATGTCCGAAGCCGTGACCACCCACGCAGCCCAAGCGATCTTTAATCGCCAGGCTGGGGAGCCGATCGTCACTAGAGTCGAGTTGCTAGCAGGGATACATAGAGCGCTTTCGAATATGATCGAGAGCGGCTTACGTCCGACGTCGATCAGGAACATCATCAAATCACTCCGCTACTTCTTCGCATGGTGCGACCGGGAGGGGCGACTTGGAGGGGCACCTGAAGCCGTCTCAGACTTCACAGACTGGTGCAATCACCTTATCGATAGAGCTAACGGCAAAGTGAAGCTGCCATCTTTGCCGGCTGGTCCGCCAGGTACGAAGCCAAGGCGGAAGCAACGCAAAGATAAGATAAGCTTCGAGACAGCACGCGACGAAGCCTCCCGTGTATCAAGCGTACTCACCCCAGCAATCGGCATGGAACGTCCAATGGTGCGTTTCACCCGACTTCCAGCGCTTGCCGCCAAAGGCCGTGCTCCTTACAAAAAAAGCGATGCAGTTTCCGCTGAGGATGCAGCCAATAGTGGCAAGGTTCTGCTGGAGATCTGCGACCAGCTGACAGTTGAAAAAGTGCGCTCTCCCCTTCCCGTCCAAATCGAACTCAGTGCTGGGTACACGTTCTCGGAGTGGTGCGGGCTGCGGCCACCCGAGAAAATCAAGTCCCTTCAGGGGCTCACACCAATTCACCAAAGAGTTGTGGTCGAGCGCGAGCGGAAGGCGTGGGAGGAAGATGGAACCATCCGAACAAGGTACTCGATAATAAACTTGAGAATTGAGTGCGAGATGCTGATCTTCCTCTCTCAGACGGGCATGAATCTAGCCCAGGCCAAGATGCTGGGAAGATCGCAGTTTCGCTATCAGAGTTCTGATGGCGACGTCCGCGTGGCCGCGCAGTACAAAGCTCGCAAGGGCGGAGAAGTACGGTTCACAGTATTCAGGGAATACAAGCGAATTCTTCAGCGATACCTGGATTGGCTCGATCATTTCGTACCTATTGAGCATGATGATCGGCTCTTCCCATTCTACTATCCCTCTGCGATACCTGCGGAGGATTCGCCCCCGAACTTCAGCTCCACCCGAATCAAGTTCAAGAAGATTGGTCTACCGTTCGTTGGCCCTCAAAAGCTGCGGAACCTCCGCGTGAACTGGTTCCGCGTGAGGGCGAATGACGCGTTGGCCGCAGAAGTGGCCCAGCACAGTCAGCGCACACTCCGTGACATCTATGTGAGACCGTCCCACCCCGTCGCCGCCAGTGAGATCACAAGATTTCACGCCAAGAGTGAAACCAATCGCGCACCGCCTGCCGCTGGAGGCTGCGCGGGTGGAGACAACGGACCCAGCCCGTTGTCAGAAATACCGGAGGGTGTTGCACTGCCCGACTGCGCGACCGCATCTGGCTGCATGTTCTGTCGGCATCATCGAGACATATCCAGCCTCGATTATGCATGGTCATTGGTCACGTATCAGCACCTCAAGCGTATGGAGCTTGCCAGCAACCATCTCGTTAACAACAAGCACTCACTGATTCAACCAATAGAAGCGGTACTAACGCGCATTAGTCAGAAGGTGGCCGCATTTGGTGAGTCCAGCGCGGTAAGAGGTCAATGGATCGAAGAATCCATAGAACGCGTCACCGAAAGAAATTACCACCCTTTTTGGGCTGTATCTATTGAGATGCTTGATTAGAAGGAAGTTGAAGTGCACTTCTGCTTGAACCTGACACACCCAAACGTATCTCCCGCAGCATCCAACTTCAAACTTCCTTGCTTCCCACCTCCCCTGGATCATCCAGTTTCCCTAGCATCAGACGGCTCAGTTTTAAGCAGGGTCGGTGACCCATGCTGGGATCTGACCCCAATGTCCAGAAAGGTCACCCGTGTCTACTTCCGCGATGGCGCCGATGACCCGAGGAGGATCATGGATGCAGCCAACGGCGCGGTCTTTCGCACCATTGCCGCCTACTGGCTGTGGGGACCACTTGCCGTTACGACTAGCGCAGAAATGCTCCAGCGAACAGACTTGCTTCGGCCTATCTTCAGGCTTTGCAGCGAGCACAAAGTAACAGCGGACCGACTCCATCGGCACCCACGTATCCTTGCGAAGGTTGCGAAGCTGATCCGGCCGTCTGCCGCCAGGCACACTATTCGTATCCTCCACGATATCTACGAGTCCCGGGATAGCATCGGCTTCTTCATCCTATCCCGCGATCAGATTGTCGCCCTCGCTTCAGAATTGCCGGAGCATCAGAAGGTCCAGACGCCCTATATTCCGCCTCGCATCTGGACGCTACTGATGCAGCGATCGTTGACATTCATAGATGAATTTTTGGCTGTAGCCGACGACTACAGGAGAGCGTTCAAACACCTCGTTGCCGAAAAGCTCGAGGAAGACAGTGCCGCCACCGCACAATCCACTGTCGCGCTGGAGTCGTTGATTTCGAAGTGGCTGTTGCGCACCGAAAGTCTCTCAGACGCTCTTTCGAGTATTGCCACCTTGGTCAATCTGTGTGCCTCGATACAGATCGTATCGTACTCGCTCATGCGCATCGAAGAGGCATCCAACTTGCCGCTAGACTGCCTCTTGATCGAACGCGATGCGATCGGCGACACCGTCTACTTGCTACGTGGAAGAACAACTAAGGCAGTCAAAGACGACGACGCCAGGTGGATCGTATCCTCTGACTGCGTACGCGCGGTAAGCGCTGCTACAGTCATCGCAAAACTGCGTCTCGAATGTAGGCAACGGCGCCTGGGATTGAATGAGGACATTGATCGGCAATCACCTCTCTTCCCTCGGTCGTTCGAGCCATGGCAGGGCGGTCACGGAAGGAATGGCAAGCACTACTGGGATCTTAGCGTTGCAAAGGACAGCCAGGAGCTAGCGAGAGAGTTAGCCAGATTCCCTAAGCTCCTACCTAGATCAGAGCTGACAATCACGGAAGCAGACATGGTGGTGAGCCGCCACCTCAATCCGATGGCTTCTGTATCAAAAATTGAAGTCGGGCTTCATTGGCGATTCGCGTGGCATCAGTTCCGCAGGACCGGCGCCGTAAACATGCTTTCATCAGGACTGGTGAGCGATCTGAGCCTTCAGTATCAGCTGAAGCATACCGGCCTGACGATGTCCCGCTATTACGGTAGGGGACACGTTCTCTTGGGTGCCCAGATGAACGAAAGTGCTCGGGGCGAGTATGTTCGCAACATGTACCAAGTTCTTGCATATGAATTTTCCAACCTGCGAAGCAACCAGTACATCAGCCCCTATGGCGATCGACACAAGGATCGGCTGATCAATATTGTTTCCACCAGCGATCATAAGGCCCTTGTGTCTGCTGCCAAGTCAGGAAAGATTCAATACAGGGCGCACTTGCTCGGCGGCTGCGCGTCACCTAAGCCCTGCAAGTTCGGTGGATTTGAGAACGTTGCCGCCTGCAGCCTCCCCAAGCCCTGTGAATACCTACTGTATGATGCGACCCGCCTAGAGAAGTATCACGTCCTCCTTGATGACGCGCGGGGCCGGCTGGAGGGCGCGCCTCTCGGCAGCCCGCTTTTTGAGGCCTGACCTGCCCCCCGTTTTCCGGGCCAACCTGATCTTAGTAGAGTCCGTCTCACAAGAGGACGGACATGAAGAAGCG
>NZ_JAPTFX010000047.1:0-30092 GCF_030985895.1 Stenotrophomonas sp. Sm6012
CTCTTTTTCAATTGAACAGCGTTACCACCACGCCGGGCATGGCCCGGCGCTACCGCCCAATCAGGCGAACGGATCCTGCAGGACCATGGTGTGGTCGCGGTCCGGGCCGGTGGAAACGATGCTGATCGGGCAACCGGCCAGCTCTTCCAGCGAACGCAGGTAAGCACGTGCGGCCGGCGGCAGCTCGTCCCAGTTGGTGATGCCGTGGGTGTTCTCGCTCCAGCCCGGGAACTCCAGGTACACCGGGGTGCAGTCTTCCCAGCCCTGTGCGTCCAGCGGCGCGTACTCGGTGCGCTTGCCGTTGTATTCGTAGGCGATGCAGACCTTCAGCTTTTCCATGCCGTCCAGCACGTCCAGCTTGGTGATGCACAGGCCGCTGATGCCGTTGATGGCCACGGCGCGCTTCAGCGCGACGATGTCCATCCAACCGCAACGACGCGGGCGACCGGTCGAGGCACCGTACTCGGCGCCGCGGTCACGGATGCCCTGGCCGACTTCATCGTCCAGTTCGGTCGGGAACGGGCCACCGCCGACGCGGGTGGCGTAGGCCTTGGCGATGCCCAGCACGTAGTCGATCGAATCGGCGCCGACGCCGGAACCGGCCAGCGCGCCACCGACGGTGGTGTTGGAGCTGGTGACGTACGGGTAGGTGCCGTGGTCGATGTCCAGCAGCGCACCCTGCGCACCTTCGAACAGCACGCGCTTACCCTGCTTGCGCAGGTCGTGCAGGATGCCGGCCACGTCGGACTTCATCGGCTGCACGTACTCGCCGAAGGCCAGTGCTTCGTCGAAGGTCTTCTGGAAGTCGACCGCATCGGTGTTCAGATACTTGGTCAGCACGAAGTTGTGGTAATCCAGCGCGGTGCGCAGCAGTTCTTCCAGCTGCTTCGGGTAATGCAGGTCGGCGATGCGGATGCCGCGACGCGCCACCTTGTCTTCGTAGGCCGGGCCGATGCCACGGCCGGTGGTGCCGATCGCCTTGCCGCCGGCAGCGCGTTCGCGCGCCTGGTCCAGGGCGATGTGGTACGGCATGATCAGCGGCGCGGCCGGGGAGATCTTCAGGCGCGAACGCACTTCCACGCCGGAGGCTTCCAGCTCGGCGATTTCCTTCTGCAGCGCGGCCGGCGAGATCACCACGCCATTGCCGATCAGGCACAGCGCATCGTCACGCAGGATGCCCGACGGGATCAGGTGCAGGACGGTCTTCTTGCCATTGATGACCAGGGTGTGGCCGGCATTGTGGCCGCCCTGGAAGCGCACCACGGCGCCGATTTCCTCAGTGAGCAGATCGACGATCTTGCCCTTGCCTTCATCGCCCCACTGGGCACCCAACACTACGACAGACTGACCCATGACGGGCTCCTCGATTTGTTGCGGCCATCGGGGCCGCGGACGGGTAAACCGTGGCGGGGCTGGCCAGCACCTGGATGGCGGCTCCAAACGGGGAGCGCCGGCGATGGAAGGCCCAGACACGGAAAAAGCCGAACGGGGAGGCCCGTCCGGCTTTTGTGCATTATCCGGGTTTCCGCGGTCGGGTGCCACCTTTCCGACGGGCGGCTTCACCGGCCGGTCAGCCGCCCCACCCGGTAGTGCCGGCCGCTGGCCGGCAATGCCAACCAAGGTTGGCATCTACCAGAGCCGGGCCACGCATGTACCGGCCGGTCAGTCGCCCCCACCCGGTAGTGCCGGCCGCTGGCCGGCAATGCCAACCAAGGTTGGCATCTACCAGAACCGGGCCACGCATGTACTGGCCGGTCAGTCGCCCCCACCCGGTAGTGCCGGGCCCACCACAGCAGGCTCAGCCCGGCCAGCAGCACCAGCCCGCCGAAGCTGCGCAGGGCCGGGCTGGGCAGGTCCAACAGGCGCTCGGCCATGCGCTTCCAGGCGAACGGGGCAACAAACAGGAACAGGCCTTCCAGCACCGCCACCAGGCAGACGGCGGCGAACAGATCTTTCATGGGGGGACTCCGGAAAAAGCACGGGGCCCGGCATCTGGCCGGGCCCCGTGGGGTAATGCCCTGAGACCTCAGCGGTCGTTCTTCAGGTACTGCAGGAACGGGTCGTTCTTGTCGAGCACGATCACGCCGTTGCCGTCGGTCATGGAGCCACGGTAGGCCTCCAGGCTGCGGTAGAACGCGTAGAACGACGGATCGGCCGAGCCGGCCTTGCCGTAGATGCGGGCCGCATCGGCATCGCCTTCACCGCGCAGGCGCTGTGCATCGCGCTCGGCCTCGGCGATCAGCACGGTGCTGTCACGGTCGGCCTGGGCGCGGATGGTCAGCGACTGTTCCTCGCCTTCCGCACGCAGCTTGGCCGCTTCCTGCTTGCGCTGCGCGCGCATGCGCTCGTACACGTCGTTGATCACCTGGCTGTCGGTCGGTAGGTCCACCTGCTTGATGCGCAGGTCGATCATCTGCATGCCCAGCCCGGCCACGGCTTCGTTGATCCCCTTCAGCTGCTCGGCGATCAGCTCGCTGCGGTCGCCGGAGACCAGCTGCTGCAGCGTGCGCGAGTTGATCTGGTTGCGCAGCGAGTCGGTGATGATCGGTGCCAGGCGGGCATTGGCGATGCGCGGATCGCCGCCGGTGGCACGGAAGTAGTCGCCCACGTTGGAGATGTAGCCGATGGCGAAGAAGTCGACGCTGACGTCCTTCTGCTCGGCGGTGAAGTAACGCGCCGGCGCGGTGTCGAGCACCTGGAAGCGGCGGTCGAAGACCTTCACCGTTTCCACCACCGGCACCTTGAAGTGCAGGCCCGGCTTGATGTCCGAACGCACCACCTTGCCCAGGTTCAGGACCATGGCGGTCTGGTCCTCACGGACCACGTACACCGAGCCGAGCAGGCCCAGCGCCACCGCCACGATCACGGCGATCCAGATAGGACTCTTCATCGGCTGCCCTCCTCACGGCCGCTCGGTCGCCCGGTCGGGCGGCCCACCGGCCGGCCCGGATCACGGGAAGCTTCCGCCGCTGCACCCGGCAGCGACGGCATCACCACGTCCGGGTTCGCCACTGCGGCCGGGGCCGAGGTGCTGGGACGGGTATCGCCGGTCATCGGCACGTAGATCAGCTGGCGGCCATCGCCACCGATCACCTTGCGGTTCTCGCTCAGCACCTGCTGCACGGTCTCCAGCCACAGGCGCTTGCGGGTCACTTCCGGGGCGTCCTTGTACTGGGCCTGCAACAGGCTGAAGCGCTGCGCGTCACCCTCGGCCTTGGACACCACGGCCTGCTTGTAGCCCTCGGCGGTGGTACGGGCGCGCGAGGCCTGGCCTCGCGCTTCCGGCACGACCTTGGCGGCGTAGGCCTGGGCTTCGTTGATCAGGCGTTCCTTGACCTGCTGGGCGCCGTTGACCTCGTCGAAGGCCGGCTTCACTTCCTCCGGCGGACGGGCGTCCTGCAGGGTCAGGCCGGTCACGGTCAGGCCGGTCTTGAACGCCTTCAGCAGCGCCTGCAGGCGCTCCTCGGCGGCCACGGCCAGCGGGCCACGGTTGTTCAGCACGGCATTGAGGTCGGCGCGGCCGACTTCCTCGCGCACCGCGCTCTGCGCCGACTGCTCCAGCACCTGGTTGGCATCAACGGTGCCGAACAGGTACTGCTGCGGGTCGTCGATGCGGTACTGGACGTTCAGCGAGACGTTGACGATGTTCTCGTCGCGGGTCAGCACCGGCACCTGGATCGAGAAGGTCTTGATCTCGGTGGCGTTGACCTTGGTGACCGATTCGATCGGCCACGGCAGCTTGAAGTTCGGGCCGGGCTGCAGGATCCGCGAGAACTGGCCGAAGCGCAGCACCACGCCACGCTGCTGTTCGCCGATCAGCTGGAAGCTGGAGAACAGCACCAGCAGCACCACGGCTGCCACCACCCAACGCATGATGCCGCCGTCGAACAGGTCCTTCAGCGGCCCGGGCAGTCCGCCCCAGCCACCACCATTGCCACCGCCGCGCGACCCGAACGGCCCGCGTCGATTGTCCTCGGGGCCTTGTCCGCCCTTGTTGCCGCCGGGTGTATTCCAGGCCATGCACGCTCCATCAAGATGTGGGCTGCGGCGCGGGCCCTTCCCGCGGCGCCAGCCGTGAAACCATTACCGATCATACAAGATGGGGCGGATCGGCAGGATCGAAAGGGGGGCAACGGGGTAAGGTGGCGTTTTCCTCGAAGTCAGGCAGCGCCGATGGCCCCCACCACCCCGTTCACCGCCTTCCGCATCGAAAACGACGACGCCGGCTACCGCAGTGGCCTGGCCCAGCTCAGGGTGGACGACCTCAACCCTGGACAGGTGCTGATCCGCGCCCACTGGTCCTCGGTCAACTACAAGGACGCCCTGGCCGGCACCGGCAAGGGGAAGATCCTCCGCCGTTTCCCGCTGGTGGGCGGCATCGACGTGGCCGGCACCGTGGTCGCCAGCACCGACCCGGACTGGCGTGAAGGCGATGCAGTACTGGCCACCGGCTGCGGACTCAGCGAGACCCGTGACGGCGGCTACAGCCAGTACGTGCGGCTGGAGTCGCGCGCGGTGATCGCGCAGCCGGCCGGGCTGAGCCCGCGCGAGGCGATGGTGCTGGGCACCGCCGGCTTCACCGCCGCGCTGGCCCTGCTGCGTATGCAGGACAACCGGCAGACCCCGGACCTCGGCCCGCTGGCGGTCACCGGCGCCAGCGGTGGCGTCGGTGCGCTGGCACTGTCGATCTTCAGCCGGGCCGGCTACAGCGTGCACGCGGTCAGCGGCAAGCCGGACCAGGCCGACTTCCTGCGCGGCATCGGTGCCAGCGAGGTGCTGCCGCGCGCGGCGCTGGCCGACCCCGGCCCGCTGCAGTCGGCGCGCTTCGGCGGTGGCCTCGACAATGCCGGCGGCGCGATGCTGGCCAGCCTGCTGGCACAGACCGTGCCCTATGGCAGCGTGGTAAGCGCCGGCCTGGCTGCCAGCCCCACGCTGGACATGACGGTGATGCCGTTCATCCTGCGCGGCGTGTCGCTTCTGGGCGTGTCCTCGGCGAACGCACCACGCGCGCTGCGCGAGGAAGTGTGGGCACGCCTGGGCAGCGAGTGGAAGCCGCAGCACCTGGACCGCATCTGCACCGCCGAGGTCGGCCTCGATGGCCTGCCAGCGGTGTTCGCACGGATGCTGGCCGGGGGTTCGCTGGGCCGCACCGTGGTGCGGATCGACTGAACGTCGCAGGCAGGCGACGGACGGCAGACGTGGCCCTCCCGCCGGTAATGTGCCCGCACTACACTGCGGGCATTACATGGGGAACAACATGGCACGCATTCTGATCGTCGACGACTCACCGTCGCAGCTGTTGGGGATACAGCGCATCGTCGAGAAGCTCGGGCACCAGATCCTGACCGCCACCGATGGCGCCGCCGGGGTCGAAACCGCCAAGGCCGAGCTGCCCGACCTGGTCCTGATGGACGTGGTGATGCCCAACCTCAACGGCTTCCAGGCCACCCGCACCCTCGCCCGCGACGAGGCCACCCGGCACATCCCGGTGATCCTGGTGACCACCAAGGACCAGGACACCGACCGCATGTGGGGCATGCGCCAGGGCGCCAAGGCCTACATCACCAAGCCGTTCTCGGAAGACGAACTCTCCGAAGTGCTGGAGCGGGTGTTCGCCGGCCAGGGCTGAAACATTCCGGTGGGTGCCAACCTTGGTTGGCACGCCTTTGCTTGGTGGGTGCCGGCCAGCGGCCGGCACTACCTTCAAATGGTTTCGCCGAAGGCCTTGGCCAGGTTCCGGTAGGCCTTCTTCTGCGCCTCGTCGGTCGCCGCCGGGGCCACGATCTCGATCTCGACGATCTGGTCACCGTCCGGATTGCCCGGCAGGCCACGTCCGCGCAGGCGCAGCTTGCGCCCGGCATCGGAGTCGGCCGGGATCTTCAGCTCCACCGCTCCGCCCAGGGTCGGTACGCTGATGCTGGTGCCCAGCGCGGCCTGCCATGGCGTGACCGGTAGCGTGTAGAGGATGTTGCGGCCATCGACCTCGAACTGCGGGTGCGCGGCGTACTCCACTTCCAGCAGCAGGTTGCCACCGTGGTTGCCCTGCCCTGCCAGGCGGATCACCTGGCCGGGACGGATGCCCTTGGGCACGCGCACGTCCAGCTGCTTGCCGTTGACGGTGATGCGCAGGCTGTCGCCGTTGTAGGCCGCCTCCAGCGGAACCGACAGCTTGGCGCGGGTATCACGGTTGGGCGCATGCCCCTGGCTGCTGAAGCCAGGCCCCGGGCCGGCGCCGCCACGCTGGCGTGCGAACAGGCTCTCGAAGAAGTCGCTGAAGCCGCCATTGGGGCCGCCACCGCCGAACACTTCCTCGAAATTGAAGCCACCGGCGCCGCCATAGTTCGGCGGCACGTTGAATTCCTCGCCCGGGCGGTAGCCCTGCGCGCGCAGCTGGTCATAGGCCGCGCGCTTCTCGGGATCGCGCAGCGCCTCGTAGGCCTCGTTGACCGCCTTGAACTTGTCTTCGGCCCCGGCCTCCTTGCTGACGTCCGGGTGGTACTTGCGTGCCAGTCGGCGGTAGGCGGTCTTGATCTCCGCCTCGCCCGCGCTCGGTTCCACCCCCAGGGTGGCGTAGTAATCCTTGAATTCCATCCAGCTACCTCGATTCGCTTCGGCCGCGCCGGTGGCGCCGCCCCGGGTTCATTCTACGCGCCAGCGATGCTACGCCGCCCATCGTGCGGCCGCGGTGAGGCCGACTGATCCTGCGCAATGCGGCTGCCATCCCGATGCCCCAGGCTGTGGCTGGAAGCCTCCGCCGCAACGCCTGAAGATGGGGCCTGCACACGGGTTTTCCAATGTCTTGACGCCCCTGTCCCATCCGGCCCACTAGCCTGCCCCTGCAAGGAGTTCACCATGACCATCCACGTTGGCGACCGCATCCCGGAAGTGACCCTCAAGCGCATCCGTGAGGGCATCGAAACGCTCGATACGCATTCGCTGTTCGACGCACGCAAGGTGGTGCTGTTTGCCGTGCCCGGTGCATTCACCCCGACCTGTTCGGCCCGCCACCTGCCCGGCTACGTCGAAAAGTTCGAGGCGTTCCGCCAGCGCGGCATCGACGTCTACTGCATGGCGGTCAACGACCCCTTCGTGATGAAGGCCTGGGCCGCCGACCAAAGCGTGCCCGATGGCCTGCTGATGCTGTCCGATGGCAATGCCGAACTGACCCGCGCGCTCGGCCTGGAACTCGATGCCAGCGCCTCGGGCATGGGCATCCGCTCGCGCCGGTTCGCGCTGTACGTGGTCGACGGCGTGGTGCGCGCGGCCTGGATCGAACAGCCCGGCCAGTTCGAAGTCTCTTCAGCCGAGTACGTGCTGGAGCACCTGCCCACCTGACTACCAACCGCAAGAGGAACCGGCCAGCCATGTCCAGCAAGCCAGCCAAAGCCCCCAAGCCCGCCGCGAATATTCCCGGCATCAGCGACCGCAAGACCCTGCGTGACCGCGCCCGGCGCAACATCGAGGATGGTGCGATCACCGACAGCTACAGCGCCGACCGCAAGGTGGTGATCAAGCTGCTCAACGATGCCCTGGCCACCGAATACGTGTGCGTGCTGCGCTACTACCGGCACTACTTCATGGCCAAGGGCATGCTGGCCGACGCGGTCAAGGCCGAGTTCCTCGAACATGCACAGCAGGAACAGGCTCATGCCGGCAAGCTGGCCGAGCGCATCGTCCAGCTCGGTGGCGAGCCCGATTTCAACCCCGATACGCTGACCGCGCGTTCGCATGCCGAGTACAAGGAAGGCAGCGACCTGCGCGACATGGTCCGCGAGAACCTGGTGGCCGAGCGCATCGCCATCGACAGCTACCGCGAGATGATCAACTTCATCGGCGATCGCGATACCACCACCAAACGCATCCTCGAAGAGATCCTGGCGCAGGAAGAGGAACACGCCGACGAATTCGCCGACCTGCTGGATGGGTGGATCGGGGAATGATCTGGTAGATGACCACCTTGGTGGGCGCCTTTGCCGCGTGCCAACCCAGGTTGGCACCTACCAGAGCACGACGATGTCGTTGGCGCTGGACCGAGCGCCGACCAAGGTCGGCACCTACCGCAGGACGTTGAATCGCACCTGCGTCCATGCGCCATCGGCCGCCAACGCGGTCAGGGTATGTGCCCCCGGTTCGGCAAACTCACGCTGCATCAGCTGCGCGCCACGGGTCTGTGCGATCCAGCGTCCATCCAGCAGCCAGTCCACCGCCTGCTCGCTGCCCAGTGCGCGCAGCTGCAGGCGCACGCCATGCTCCGCATTCGGCGAGCGCGCCAGCGTGGCGCCATCGTTGAGCCCGTCGATGTGCAGTGCGACGCTGGCCTCGCGGCCATCATCCCGGCAATCCGGCGACAGCGGCGGCAGCTGCGAGGCCTCGCGCGTGGCCTTGGACAGCCAGGGCGACAGCAACGCCGGCCAGCGCGCGATCTCACGCGCCACTTCTTCATGGGGCGCGCTGCAATCGGCGGATACACGCAGGCCGCTGCGGGCATCGGCCAGGTAGCGCTGTCGGCCCGGCTGCCAGCGCCGTGCTTCGCGCTCGGGGAAGGTTGGCGGTGCGGCGCCCTCAAGCAGGTACGCCGGCATCCGCCGCTGGCAGAGTGCGGCCGGCAGGCCTTCGGCCCGCTCGCCGGTCGGCCAGCAGATGTCTTCCTGGCTGACGCTGGCCGGCATCGGTGCGGCAGCCGAATCACCGCGCTGGCGCGGCAGGCTGTCCACCACTTCGAACATCAGCGGGAGGGCGGTGACCGCGCCGTACTGGCCCGGTAACGGCGTGCCGTCCGGACGCCCCACCCATACGCCCACGGTGTAGTGGCGGGTGCTGCCGATCGCCCACGCATCGCGGTAGCCATAACTGGTGCCGGTCTTCCAGGCCACGCGCGGGCGGCCACCGACGTCGAAGGTGCCGACGCTGTAGCCCGGGCGCGGATTCGACTCCAGCATCTCGCGCACGATCCAGCTGGCGCCCGGCGAGGCCAGGCGGCGCTCGATCATCGGCTCATCATCGGTGTAACGCACGCGGCCGGCGATGCCGTTGCGGTTCAGCGCAGCAAACGCGCCGACCAGATCCTCCAGGCGCGCGCCGGTGCCGCCCAGGATCAACGACAGGTTGGGCGTGCTGCCGGGCGGGAAACGCAGCTGGATGCCGGCGTGTGACAGGCGCGCGGCAAAGCGCGCCGCGCCGACCCGCTGCAGCAGGTCCACCGAAGGCACGTTCAGCGACAGCCGCAACGCGCTGGCGGCGCCGATCGGCCCGTTGAACGCCATGTCGAAGTTGCCGGGGCGGTAGCTGCCGAAACTCTGCGGTGCGTCGACCAGCAGGCTTTCCGAATGGATCAGGCCATCATCCAGCGCCATCGCGTACAGGAACGGCTTGAGCGTGGAGCCCGGCGAGCGCCACGCCTGCACCATGTCCACGTGGCCCAGTCGCTGGCGGTCACCGAACGCCAGGGTGCCGACATAGGCGCGCGCCTGCAGGGTCTGGTTGTCGACCACCAGCAGCGCGGCCGATGTACGTTCCGGCAGCGTCGAGAAATAGCTGGCCACGCGTTCTTCCAGCGTGCGTTGCAGACCGATGTCGATGCTGCTCTGGATGCGTGCCTGGCCCGGATGCGCCGAATGCAGGCGCTGCGCCAGCAGCGCGGCGTGCAGCGGCGGCCGCAGCGAGCGTGCCACCACGTTCTCGATGCGCGCGTCCTCTACCTCGTCCGGCGTCCACGCACCCAGTTCGGCCATGCGTGACAGCACCTTGTCGCGCGCCTTCTGCGCCGCTTCCGGGTGGCGGTCCGGGCGCAGCCGGCTCGGCGCCTGCGGCAGCACCGCCAGCAGCGCGGCCTCGGCGTGCGACAGCTGCGCCGCCGGCTTGCCCAGGTAGGCCCAGCTGGCCGCTTCCACGCCCTCGATGGTGCCGCCGTAAGGCGCCCGCTCCAGGTACAAGGCCAGGATCTGTTGCTTGCTCAGGTGCGCTTCCAGCTGCACCGCGCGCAGCATCTGCTTGAGCTTGCCCCACGGCGTGCGCGTGTGCGGGTCGAGGATGCGTGCGACCTGCATGGTCAGGGTCGAACCGCCGGACACGATGCGGCCGCCGCGCAGCAGCTGGCCACTGGCACGCAGGATCGCCAGCGGGTTGATGCCCGGATGCTGCCAGAACCAGCGGTCTTCGTAGGTCAGCAACGCCTGCAGGTACAACGGCGAGACGCTGTCGATCGACGCCGGATAGCGCCACACGCCTTCGGCATCGGCGAATGCGCGCAGCGGCGTGCCGTCGGCAGCCACCACCAGGGTGCTGGTATCGCGCTGCTTCGGCAGCGGTGGCGGGAAGGCGACATCCAGCACCAGCAGTAGCGTCAGCATGGCCGCCGTGCCCCATCGCAGCCACGGCCACAGCGGCCGCAGCCGGCGGCGCAGGGCCGCCAGCCGGGTCGTCATCGTGCGTTTCATTGCAGGCTGCCAGTGGGACGGGCCGCGCCGTCGCGGCCCGTCCGCGCGGTCACGGCTGCACCACCGTGATCGTGGTCGGGTTGCTGCGGCCGACGCCACGCAGCTGCGGGCGGTACATGTCCTCCACCAGCGGCGGCGGCACCGAGTAGGTACCCGGGGTCACCGCACGCACCAGGTAGAACACGCTGGCCTTGCTGCCACGCGAGAGCTTCAGCGCGGCCACATAGCGGTCGTCGCGGAACTCTTCGTGCTTGGTGTCGGCCGCTTCACCACGGTCGCTGATGGTGATGCCATCGACCACCACATCGGCCCACTGCTTGGCGTCGCCCAGGTTGAAGTTCTCGATTTCCAGGCCCGCCGGCAGCAGGTCGGTCAGCAACGCATCGGGCATCGTGGTGTCGGCGGTGACGGTGACACGCACGATGAGCGCTTCGCCTTCCTTCAGCGGACGCGGCGACCACGGCTTGCCATCGGTGCCGTAGTAGCTGCGCTCGATGCCGAGCACGCTGTTGTCCGGTGCCGGCGCACTGCGCGGGATACCCGCCACGTCGATGCTGGCGAACATCGGCGGCTGGCCCTGCGGGGTGAAGCGCACGCCACTGGCCAGTTCGCTGGCGCTGAAGTTGCGGCCGAACAGCTTGCGTTCGCTGATCGCTTCGGTCGTGCCGCCGATCACCAGCTCACCGGCCACCAGCGCCTTCTGGTTGGCAGCCAGGGCCTTGCCGAGGCGGGCGATAGCCACCTGCTCCTGCGTGCTGAGCCACATCCAGCCGGCATTGCGGCGGGCATCCAGGCCACGGCCCAGATCCACCGCACGTGCATCCCAGGCCGGCTTGGCCAGCTTGTTCTCGTGGGTCAGCGCGATCATCAGCGCGTCATCACGGATCGCGCTGCCGTAGTCACCGAAGTACGACGGGCGTTCGCTGCTGGATTTGGCGAAGGCTGCGGCCAGCGCGGCCTGGCCACGCTTGGCATCGCCCTGCAACGACAGCGCCACGCCCAGGTGGACCAGCGACAGGCCGCCGACCGCCTTGCTGCGCTCGTTGTCGTACAGCGTGCGCAGGGTACCCAGCGGCGCACGGTTGACCCGGGCCAGCACATAGCCCGAATACGCCTGGTTGGCGAACTTCAGCTTCTCGCGGTCGTCCTGGCCGTAGAACTGATTGCCACCGGACAGCAGGTCCTCGCTGAGGCGGTTGAGCGCCTTCTGCAGCACGTTGTCGGGCACCGCGAAGCCGGCATCCTTGGCGTCGAGCAGGAACTCGGTGATGTAAGGGGTCAGCCACGGGTTCACGTAGCCATCGTCACCCCACATCGAGAAGTTGCCGTTGGCCACCTGCATCGACGCCAGGCGGCCGAACGCGCCTTCCATGCGCTCGCGGCGGGTCTTGGCGTCCAGGCCGTCGGCGCCAAGCATCGACGACGTGGCCTGATCCAGGATCAGCGCGGCGTAGCCCTTGCTGGTGGTCTGCTCGGCACAGCCATACGGGTAGTTCAACGCGCCCTGCAGCGCACTGGCGAACGGGATCGGTGGCAGCGGGCTGACCAGCAGGCGTGCATTCACCGACTCGGACATCAGGCCATCGGTCAGGCTGTTGTCGAGGCTGACCGCGGCCAGCGGATCGAGCGTGCGCACCTGCGAGCGCAGCACCTGCGGCCACGCCGCACGCACCGGCAGCTCGTAACGGCGATCGGCCTTGAAGCCGTTGCCGTCCACGCGCACCCGCACCTTGGCCACGCTGTGGCCCTCGCGTGCCGACAGCGGGAAGCTCAACGTGGTCTTGGCGTCGGCATTCAGCTGCACGCTGCGGCTGCCCTCGCCCAGGTTCAGCGGCCCCTCGCTTTCCACCTTCACGTTGAACTGGCCGGGCTTGCCGGTGAAGTTCTGCACGTCCAGGGTCACGGTGCTGCGGTCGCCCGGCGCCAGCACGCGCGGCATGCTGGCCTCGGCCAGGATCGGCGCACGCACCACGGTTTCCACGTCGCGCTTGCCGTACTGGTCATCGCTGTAGACCAGTGCCGACACGCGCAGGGTGCCGTTGAAGTCCGGCACCTTCAGGCGGATGCGGGCGATGCCCTTGGCGTCAAGCTGCACCGGGCCGGAGAACAGGTCCACGGTCTGCACGCGGGCGGTGGGGCGCTTGGCCTGCGGCAACGCCTGCAGGGCCATGTCACCGCCGAACTTGAGCTTGCCGGCGCCACCGTCGAAGCTCTCGATCACCCGGCTGTAGATGTCGTAGGCATCAATGCCGAGGCGACGCTGCGCGAAGAAGTGCGCGCCGGCATCCGGCACCGGGAAGCGGGTGATGTTGAGGATGCCCACGTCCACCGCCGACACGGTGACGTGTGCGGTCTTGCCCGCCAGCTGCGGTGCGCTGACCGTTACCGGCAGGTCCTGCTCCGGGCGCATCTGCTTGGGCGCGACCAGGCCGACGGCCACGGTGCGGCCCTTGCGGTCCATCGGCACATGCACCACGCCCACGGCACGCGCCGGGGTGATCTTGCTCGGCGCACTGCCGCCACGGAACACCAGCGCGGTGATGTAGACGTCGTGCCGCTCCCAGTCGGCGGTGACCGGAATCTTGAAGGTCGAACCCGGCTTGGCCTCGATGTCCTGCACGTACAGCATGCGGTCGGTCTCGACCATCAGGATGCCCTTGCCAGCGTGCGGCGGGGTCACCGTCACTTCCAGCGTGTCACCGGCCTTGTAGCCGGTCTTGTCCAGGCCCAGCTTGACCTTGTCCGGGCGTGCGTCCAGGCCGCGGTTGTCATCGCCCCAGCTCCAGCCGGCGCGGAACGGGTAGCGGCTGGTCAGGCCGGTGGACGGATCGAACACGTCCACCCGGTATTCGCCCCACTCCACCGGGAAATCGAAGGCGACCGCGCTGCTGCCGGCATCGACGGTACGGGTTTCCTTGTTCTCGAAGCGGCGGGTGAAATCGTAGTCCCAGCGGTTGTCGTTGAACGTCCAGTGATAATCGCGCAGTTCGCGCACCAGGGTGATCTTCAGGCCCTTGGCCGGCTGTGGGTTACCGGCGGCGTCCACGCGCATCAGCTCGAAGCGCGCATTGCCGTTGGAATCGGCGCCATCATCGGGGTTGAACAGCGGGCGCACGCCGACCAGCGCATTGGCCGGCCACATCACCCGCTTCAGGGTACGGGTGACCGTGCGGCCACCGGTTTCATACAGGCTTCCGGACAGCACCACCGCGATCGGCGCCTTGGCCTTGGCCGCCTCTTCCGGCAATGCCACGTCCTCGCGCAGCTGGCCATTGGCCGGCAGCGTGGTATCGATCACGTCCTTGGCTTCGCGCGGCAGCTGCAGGGTCGGGTCGCCGAAGAAGTAGCCCGGCAGGCCGTCCACCGGCTTCTGTTCGGCCGCCACCGCCATGCGCGCGGTGAAGCGGTTGCCATCGGCCGGCGCGCCATACAGGTACGCGCCATTGGCCTGCAGGCGCAGCTCTTCGCCCGGCTTCAGGGTCTTCTGTGCGCTGTCCAGGTCCAGTTTCATGCGCTCGGGCAGGAACTCCTCGATGCGCAGGGTCATGCCCTGGATCGCTTCCTTGCTGGCCGGGTCAGTGCGGAACTCGACCTGCCAGCGCCCGGTCGGCGCCTCGGCCGGAATCACCTGTTCGAAGTTGATGTAGCCCTGGTCGCCCGGCTGCAGGCGGGTCTCGCGGAAGGTCTTGCCGTCGGGCTGCTTCAGGCGCAGGAACACCGGTTGCGCCTTGACCGGCTTGCCGTCGTTGTCGCGCAGCAGCGCGGACAGGCGCACGGTTTCGCCCGGGCGATACAGGTCACGGCCCGACCATGCGTAGACGTCGAACCACGCGTTGTCACGGCCGGCCACGGCGAACTCGCTCAGGTCCAGCGACGGCTGATTGAACGGCAGGAAGCTGGTGTCCTTGCCACTGCTGGCGACCAGCACGTGGGTCGCATCCAAGGTGTAGTTCAGCAGCGCATTGCCGTTGCCGTCGGTGCTGCCCTTCAGCACCACCTCGCCCTTGGCATCGAGCACGCGCAGGTCGATGCCCTTCAGCGGCGCGCCGTCCTTCAGGCCAGCGGTGTGCACGAACAGCTTGTCCTTGTAGGCACGCGTATGCAGGCCGATGTCACTGACCGAGAAGAACGCGGTATCGAACTCGCCTTCATAGTCACCGGTGCGCTTGAGCAGGGCGAAATACAGGCCCGGCTCCTGCAGTTCCTTGATGTCCTGGGTCGGCAGGTAGGTCAGCACCCGCTCGTTCTGCTTGCCACCGAGGATGAAGCGGTTGACGTAGACCGGTTCGGCCAGCTTGTTGATCGGGCTGCGCTCGTAGTCGCTGCTCAGTTCCCAGCTGCCACGGCGGCCGCCGCGCTGGTACTGGCTGAAGAAGGTCGGCAGGTCCTTCTCGCGCACGCGCAGGAACTCGACGTCGACCTCCGGCACGTTCACCGAGACCACCGGCAGGCCGCGGCTGTCCTTGGCCGGCAGCACGCTGCCCTGCGAGGCGAAGCCGACCACCGGCTTCAGCTCGCCGCTGAACACCTTCTGCTTCAGTTCCTTGCCCAGGCGGCTGCCATCGGCGGCCAGCAGGTCGGCCGAGACCACCAGGCTGAACTCCTTGCCGGCCTCGACGAACGGGTAGCGCAGGGTCAGGCCGTCGTCGGACAGCGTCCAGCTGCTGTCATCGGTGCCGACCTTCTCCTCGAAGCGCACCAGCTTGTCGAAGTCCTGGGTGCCGACCAGCGGGCGCGAGAACTCCAGCGCCAATGACAGGCCGTCATTCTTCTGGTCCGGGTAGGCGCGCAGCAGGGTGAATTCCTTCACCTGCTCGGACTTGGTGGTGATGGCTTCGCCGCTGGCCTTGGGCAGCTGCCCGTTGTCATTGCGACAACCGGCCAGCCCCAGCAACAGGCCTCCTGCCAGTACCGCCGCCGCCCATCCCCACCGCTTCCGCCGTGCCGGACCGCTCATGTCGTCACTCCTTGATCGAGGCGGCCATTATAGGCGCGCCGCGTCAAGGTGTTGACGCGAATCCGGCAATTGCCCGGGGCGGGCAGTGCCGGCCGCTGACCGGCAGGACCGGTAGCCGCCAACCTTGGTTGGCAGCATTGGCCCCGTGCCAACCAAGGTTGGCACCCACCAACGCGCCCCTACCCCGGCAGGTACAGATCCACGTAGTCGGTCACCGGCATCGCCGCCAGCGCCACCGGGTCCAGCGACGCGGCCAGGATGCGCTGCTGCTGGGTGGTCGGGAAGCGGTGGGCCAGGTGCCGGCGGAATTTGTCCATCAGCAGCGGAATGCCTTCCTCGCGGCGCCGGGCATGGCCCAGCGGGTACTCCACCAGCACCTCCGGCAGTTCGCTGCCATCGGTGAAACGCACGCTCAGGCCGTTGGCGATGCTGCGCTTGTCCGGGTCCAGGTAATCGGCGCTGAGCCGAGGGTCTTCATGGCAGGCCATCTTCGCGCGCAGCGCGTCGATGTGCGGATCGGCGGCAACGTCGTCCTCGTAGTCCTCGGCCACCAGCCGCCCATGCAGCAGCGCGATGGCGACCATGTACTGCACGCAGTGGTCGCGGTCGGCCGGATTGTGCAGCGGGCCCTGCTTGTCGATGATGCGGATGCAGGCTTCCTGGGTGCGGATCGCGATATGCGCGATGTCTTCGACCCGGCGCCCCATCGCGCGCAACTGCTGGTGCAGCGCGATCGCTGCTTCGACCGCGGTCTGGCCGTGGAACTCGGCCGGGTAGCTGATCTTGAACAGCACGTTCTCCATCACATAGCTGCCCAGCGGCCGCCCCAGCGTCAGCTGCTGGCCGTGCATCGACACTGCCTCAAAGCCCCAGGTCGGCGCGCTCAGCACACTGGGGTAGCCCATTTCGCCACTGGCCGCCATCAAGGCGAGGCGCACGCCACGACTGGTCGCATCGCCGGCCGCCCAGCTCTTGCGCGAGCCGGTGTTGGGCGCATGACGATAGGTGCGCAGCGCCTGGCCATCGACCCAGGCCAGCGACAGGGCATTGAGCATGCGTTCGCGATCCAGCCCGAGCAGGTGCGCGACCACCGCCGTGGTGGCCACCTTGACCAGCACCACATGGTCCAGCCCGACCCGGTTGAACGAATTCTGCAGGGCCAGCACGCCCTGGATCTCATGCGCCTTGATCATCGCCAGCAGCACGTCGTGCAGGGTCGGCGGCGGGCGACGCAGGGCCTGTGCGTTTCGCCCCAGCCAGTCGCAGACGGCGAGGATGCCGCCGAGGTTGTCCGAGGGATGACCCCATTCGGCGGCCAGCCAGGTGTCGTTGAAATCCAGCCAGCGCACCATCGCGCCGAGGTTGAAGGCGGCCTGCACCGGGTCCAGCACGTAGTGCGTACCCGGCACGCGCGCACCGTTGACCACGCTGATGCCCGGCACCAGCGGCCCGAGCAGCTTGCTGCAGGCCGGGAAAGACAACGCTTCCAGCCCGCAGCCCAGCGTATCGAGCAGGCAGTGATGCGCGGTCTGGAACGCCAGCGGTGAGTCGATGCGCGCGTCGCGCACGTAGTCGACAATGTCCACCAGCAGCGGATCCCACGCTGCACGTTCGTTGGATGGCGGGGCGTTGCTGGACATCGTCGATCTCCTCGTTGCAGTGCACGGTTGCCCGTGCACCATGCCAACCAAGGTTGGCAGCTACCAGAGCACTATTCGGCCGGCACCCGCACCTTGCCTTCCATCAATACGCGGGCACTGCGGCTCATGATGGCCTTGGTCACCGTCCACTGGCCGTCAACGCGTCCGGCCTGCGCACCCACGCGCAGCGTGCCGGAGGGATGGCCGAAGGTCACCGCCTCGCGTTCGCCGCCACCGGCGGCACGATTGACCAGGGTGCCTGGAATCGCCGCCGCGGTGCCGATCGCCACGGCCGCGGTACCCATCATCGCGTGGTGCAGCTTGCCCATCGACAGCGCGCGCGCGTGCAGGTCGATGGCCGAGGCCGCAATGGCCTTGCCGCTGGACGACACGTAGTCCTGTGCCGGCGCCACGAAGGCCACCTTCGGCGTGTGCTGGCGGGTGGCGGCGTCTTCCAGTTTCGAGATCAGGCCCATGCGCAGCGCGCCATGCGCACGGATGGTTTCGAACTTCTGCAATGCTGCCTTGTCTTCGTTGATCGCCGGCTGCAGCTCGGTGCCGGTGTAGCCCAGATCGGCGGCGTTGAGGAAGATGGTCGGAATACCGGCGGTGATCATCGTCACCTCGAAGCTGCCCACACCGGGTACGTCGAGGGTGTCCACCAGATTGCCGGTGGGGAACATCGCGCCGGCATCGCCGTCGTCGGAGGGATCGATGAATTCGAGCTGGATCTCGGCGGCCGGGAAGGTCACGCCGTCCAGCTCGAAATCGCCGGTCTCCTGCACTTGGCCATCGCGCATCGGCACGTGGGCGATGATGGTCTTGCCGATGTTGGCCTGCCAGATGCGCACGGTGCACAGGCCGTCATGCGGCACGCGGGCCGGATCGATCAGGCCGTTGGCAATCGCGAACGGGCCGACCGCGGTGCTGAGATTGCCGCAGTTGCCGCTCCAGTCGACGAAGGCGGTTTCGATCGAGACCTGGCCGTACAGATAATCCACGTCGTGGTCAGGCACCGAAGCGGCGGAAATGATCACGCACTTGCTGGTGCTGGAGGTGGCACCGCCCATGCCGTCGGTCTGCTTGCCATACGGATCGGGCGAGCCGATCACGCGCATCAGCAGTGCATCGCGTGCGGCGCCCGGCACCTGCGCGGCCTCGGGCAGGTCCTGCAGGCGGAAGAACACGCCCTTGCTGGTGCCACCGCGCATGTAGGTGGCGGGAATACGGAGTTGGGGAAGGAAGGTCATGGGTCAGTATCCTGGTTGCGACGAACCAATATCGAGGTTGAGCTCCTCGTCTTCGAACAGTGCTTCCATGCCCCGCGAAGCATTCCAGATGCGCACGATGGAAACGTGCGCAGGTAGCTCCACGTAGTAGACCAGGTAGCCGTCGAAGCGACGAACCGGATGAAAACGCAATGGCGCTGGCAGCGAGGGCAACAGACCCGCATGCAGTGCGGAACCGGCACCGGGGTGGGCCTCGATCAGCTTTACAACAGATTCCACCGCATCGATGAAGCCGATTTCCAGCACTTCCCCGCCTTGATCTGCATACCAGCCTGCTGCCTGGTCAAGATCTCGAACCGCTGCAGGGAACCAATGCGAGGGTTTCACTTGCGGTTCCGTGCACGCTCACGCAGCTTGTCGAAGTGATCCGGCGGCTGAGGCGCCGAAGGCCCCGACGCCAGCCCCTCTGCAATCAGCTGCTTGAGCAGCTCTTCAGCCTTGATGCGCTGACGCTGGCGGATCAGGTCACGCACATAATCCGACGTACTGGAGTAGCCGCCTTCGCGCACTTCTTCGTCCACGAACTGCTTGAGCGGATCGGTCAGCGAAATGTTCATGGTGGCCATGAAACCCTCCATTGGCAGTTTTTGCCAAGTCAGTGTGCGCCCTGCCTAGGTGTCGGACAAGCCCGCCCCCGGTCTCTGGGGGCAGGCATTCAGCCCGGCATCACGCCACCTTGGCGCCTTCCAGGAAGTCCTGGGCGAAGCGCTGCAGCACGCCGCCGGCCTCGTAGATCGCCACTTCCTCGTCGCTGTCCAGGCGGCAGGTGACTGGCACGATCACCTGCTGGCCGTCGCGGCGATGGATGACCAGGGTCAGCTCGGCGCGCGGGGTGCGCGCGCCGACCACGTCGAAGGTTTCAGTCCCATCGATGCCCAGGGTCAGGCGGGTGGTGCCCGGCTTGAACTCCAGCGGCAGCACGCCCATGCCGATCAGGTTGGTACGGTGAATCCGCTCGAAGCCCTCGGCCACGATCGCTTCCACGCCAGCCAGGCGCACGCCCTTGGCAGCCCAGTCACGCGAGCTGCCCTGGCCGTAGTCGGCACCGGCGATGATGATCAGCGGCTGCTTGCGGTCCATGTAGGTTTCGATCGCTTCCCACATGCGCATGACCTTGCCTTCCGGCTCCACGCGCGCCAGCGAACCCTGCTTCACGCTGCCGTCGTCGTTGCGCACCATCTCGTTGAACAGCTTCGGATTGGCGAACGTGGCGCGCTGCGCGGTCAGGTGGTCGCCGCGGTGGGTGGCGTACGAATTGAAGTCTTCTTCCGGCAAACCCATCTTCGCCAGGTATTCACCAGCGGCACTGGACGCCATGATCGCGTTGGACGGCGACAGGTGGTCGGTGGTGATGTTATCCGGCAGCACCGCCAGCGCGCGCATGCCGGCCAGCGTGCGCTCACCGGCCAATGCACCCTCCCAGTACGGCGGGCGGCGGATGTAGGTGCTCTGCGGGCGCCAGTCGTACAGCGGGCTGACCGCAGCGCCGTGCTCCACGCGCAGGTTGAACATCGGGTTGTAGACCTTGCGGAACTGCTCGGGCTTCACCGAGGCCTTCACCACCGCGTCGATCTCGGCATCGCTCGGCCAGATGTCCTTCAGGCGCACTTCGTTGCCGTCGGCATCCACGCCCAGCACGTCCTTCTCGATATCGAAGCGGACAGTGCCGGCGATGGCGTAGGCGATCACCAGCGGCGGCGAAGCCAGGAAGGCCTGCTTGGCGTACGGATGGATGCGGCCATCGAAGTTGCGGTTACCCGACAGCACAGCCGTGGCGTACAGGTCACGATCGATGATTTCCTGCTGGATCTTCGGGTCCAGCGCGCCACTCATGCCGTTGCAGGTGGTGCAGGCAAACGCCACGATGCCGAAACCCAGCTGTTCCAGGTCCGGCAGCAGGCCGGACTCTTCCAGGTACAGCTGCACGGCCTTGGAACCCGGCGCCAGCGACGACTTCACCCACGGCTTGCGCTGCAGGCCACGCGCATTGGCATTGCGCGCCAGCAATGCGGCGGCGATCACGTTGCGCGGATTGGAGGTATTGGTGCAGCTGGTGATGGCCGCGATGATCACCGCACCATCGGGCATCAGGCCCTGCGCCTGCTCGGCCTTGCCCGCTTCCAGCTTGGCTTCGTCGGCAATGCCGCGCTCGGCCAGCTCGGCGGTGGCCACGCGCTTGTGCGGGTTCGACGGGCCAGCCATGTTGCGCACCACGCTGGACAAGTCGAAGCGCAGCACGCGCTCGTACTGGGCAGTGGCCAGATCGTCTGCCCACAGGCCGGTGGTGCGTGCGTAGTTTTCCACCAGCGCCACCTGCGACTCCTCGCGGCCGGTCAGGCGCAGGTAGTCGATGGTCTGCGCGTCGATATAGAACATCGCGGCGGTGGCGCCGTATTCCGGGCACATGTTTGAGATGGTGGCGCGGTCACCGATGGTCAGTGCGGCAGCACCTTCGCCGAAGAATTCCAGCCACGCACCGACCACGCGCTCCTTGCGCAGGAACTCGGTCAGGGCCAGCACCACGTCCGTGGCGGTGATGCCCGGCTGCGGGCGTCCACTCAGTTCGACGCCAACGGTATCGGGCAAGCGCATCCACGAGGCGCGGCCCAGCATCACGTTCTCCGCTTCCAGGCCGCCCACGCCGATCGCGATCACGCCCAGCGCATCCACGTGCGGGGTGTGGCTGTCGGTGCCCACGCAGGTATCAGGGAAGGCCACGCCGTCCTGCACGTAGACCACCGGCGACATCTTCTCCAGATTGATCTGGTGCATGATGCCGTTGCCCGGCGGAATCACGTCCACGTTCTGGAACGCCAGCTTGGTCCAGTCGATGAAGTGGAAACGGTCTTCGTTGCGGCGATCCTCGATGGCGCGGTTCTTCTCGAACGCCTGCGGGTCGTAACCACCGCACTCCACCGCCAGCGAGTGATCGACGATCAGCTGCACCGGCACCACCGGATTGACCTTGGCCGGGTCGCCGCCCTTGTCGGCGATCGCATCACGCAGGCCGGCAAGATCCACCAGCGCGGTCTGGCCGAGGATGTCATGGCAGACCACGCGGGCCGGGAACCACGGGAAATCGAGGTCGCGACGGCGCTCGATCAGCTGCTTCAACGAATCACTGAGCGTGTCCGGATCGCAGCGGCGCACCAGATTCTCGGCCAGCACGCGCGAGGTGTACGGCAGGGTGGCATAGGCGCCAGGCTGGATCGCATCGACGGCGGCACGCGCATCGAAATAGTCCAGCGTGCTGCCGGGGAGGGTCTTGCGGTAATCGGTATTCATGGGCTGGCGGAGTACTTGGGGCGGGCCGGGTGCCGGCGGTGCGGCGGCGAAAGCATCCGGCCGGCGCAAGGCCGGCCGGATGGATACAGCAGGTGGATCAGACGCGCTTGTCGATGGCGACGAAGTCGCGGTCTTCCGGGCCGATGTAGTTGGCGCTCGGGCGGATGATCTTGCCGTCGATGCGCTGCTCGACGATGTGCGCGCTCCAGCCGGCGGTGCGGGCGATCACGAACAGGGGGGTGAACATGGCGGTCGGCACGCCCATCATGTGGTAGCTGACGGCGCTGAACCAGTCCAGGTTCGGGAACATCTTCTTGATGTCCCACATCACCGATTCCAGGCGCTCGGCGATGTCGTACATCTTCATGCTCGACTGTTCCTCGGACAGCTCGCGGGCCACGTCCTTGATCACCTTGTTGCGCGGATCGGAGACGGTATAGACCGGGTGGCCGAAACCGATCACCACTTCCTTGCGCTCGACGCGGGCCTTGATGTCTTCCTCGGCCTCATCGGGGGTGTCGTAGCGCTTCTGCACTTCGAACGCCACTTCGTTGGCGCCGCCATGCTTCGGGCCGCGCAGCGCGCCGATGCCACCGCAGATCGCGCTGTACATGTCGCTGCCGGTGCCGGCGATGACGCGGCAGGTGAAGGTCGAGGCGTTGAACTCGTGCTCGGCGTACAGGATCAGCGAGGTGTGCATCGCCTTCACCCACGAATCCTGCGGCTTCTCGCCATGCAGCAGGTGCAGGAAGTGGCCACCGATCGAGTCATCGTCGGTTTCCACGTCGATGGCGCGGCCGTTGTGGCTCCAGTGGTACCAGTACAGCAGCATCGAACCGAGGCAGGCCATCAGCTTGTCGGCGATGTCACGCGCGCCCGGATGGTTGTGGTCGTCCTTCTCCGGTGCCACGCAGCCGAGCACCGACACGCCGGTGCGCATCACGTCCATCGGGTGCGCGGACGGCGGCAGTTCCTCCAGCGCGGCCTTCACCGCAGCCGGAATGCCACGCAGCGACTTCAGCTTGGCCTTGTACGAAACCAGCTCGGCGCGGGTCGGCAGCTTACCATGCACCAGCAGGTAGGCGATTTCCTCGAACTCGCTGGTGTTGGCCAGGTCCAGGATGTCGTAGCCGCGGTAGTGCAGGTCATTGCCGCTGCGGCCGACGCTGCACAGCGCGGTGTTGCCGGCGGCGGTGCCGGACAGGGCGACGGACTTCTTCGGCTTGAAGGTCGGGGTTGCGGTCGTATCGTTCATGTTTTCCCTCCGAAAACTGATGGTGCAGGGTACTGCTTATTTCTTGGCGGCGAACAGGGCATCGAGCTGCTGCTCGAAGGCGTGGTAGCCGATGCGGTCGTAGAGTTCCTCGCGGGTCTGCATGGTCTCCACCACGTTGCGCTGGTGGCCATCGCGGCGGACCGCCTGGTAGACGTTCTCGGCGGCCTTGTTGGCGGCACGGAACGCCGACAGCGGGAACAACTGGATGGCCACGCCGGCCGAGGCCAGTTCATCGCGACTGAACAGCGGGGTGGCGCCGAATTCGGTGATGTTGGCCAGCACCGGCACCTTCACCGCGTCGACGAAGCGACGGTAGGTGTCCAGGTCGTAGGCGGCCTCGGCGAAGATGCCATCGGCACCGGCCTCGACACAGGCGATGGCGCGCTCGATGGCCTTGTCCACGCCGTCCACCTGGATGGCGTCGGTACGTGCGATCAGGAAGAAGTCCGGATCGGTCTTGGCGTCAGCTGCGGCCTTCACGCGGTCGACCATTTCACCCTGCGACACGATCTCCTTGCCCGGGCGGTGGCCGCAGCGCTTGGCGCCGACCTGGTCTTCGATATGACAGGCCGCGGCGCCGGCCTTGATCAGCGACTTCACGGTGCGCGCGATGTTGAACGCGCTCGGGCCGAAGCCGGTGTCGATGTCGACCATCAGCGGCAGATCGCAGACGTCGGTGATGCGGCGCACGTCCACCAGCACGTCTTCCAGGGTGTTGATGCCCAGGTCCGGCAGGCCCAGCGAGCCGGCGGCAACGCCGCCACCGGACAGGTAGATGGCGCGGAAGCCGGCGCGCTTGGCCAGCAGGGCATGGTTGGCGTTGATCGCGCCGATCACCTGCAGCGGCGATTCGGCAGCCAGCGCCTCACGGAAGCGGGCACCGGCGGAGAAAGGAGTGGAAGCAGTCATGCGGCAATCCAGGTTGAAGAACGGGGAGGTAGGCGCAAGCACCATGCCAAGCTGCAAGCGATTGATTTCACGGGGATGACCGGCCCGCAAACATGAAACATATGAAACATTGAAACAGATGTATCATGAAACACCCTGTCCGCTCTCACCGCCATGTACCTGCCCCGTTCCCCGCTGCGCCATGCCGACACCGACCCCGGCCGTCCGGTGATCTGGACGGTCAGCGTCTCGCGCCTGACCGGCCTGCTCGGCGACGTCATCCCCGAGTTCGACCGCCGTGCGCGCATCGAGCAGATCAACCTCGGCTTCGAGGAGGCGGTGGACGTGATCGGCCAGCGCCTGCGCCGTGAACACTGCGACGTGGTGATTGCCGGCGGCTCCAACGCCGCCTGGCTGCGCGGCCGGCTCGACCTGCCGCTGGTGCCGATCCAGGCCAACGGCTTCGACCTGATGGAGGCACTGGCGCGTGCACGGCGCATCGCCAGCCGTATCGGCCTGGTCACCCACGCCAGTGACGTACCGGTGTTCAGCAACTTCCAGCAGAGCTTCGGCCTGGATATCGAGCATCGCCGCTTCGTCACCCGCGAGGACGCGCGCGACTGCATCGCCGACCTGCGCGCCAACGGCATCGAGGTGATTGTCGGCACCGGCATGGCCATCGACCACGCCGAACAGGCTGGGCTGCCCGGCGTGCTGCTGTACTCCGCCGATTCGGTACGACAGGCATTCGAGCACGCACTGGAACTGACCCAGAACCTGGCCCGCTCCGCTGGCCATCGGCCGGCCCCGCGCCGTCGCGCGGCACCGCGCAGCGAAGCGCATGAGCTGCTCGGCGACAGCGAGGCAATGGCACAGGTGCGCGCGCAGATCGCGTTGTACGCGCCGCACGACAGCACCGTGCTGGTCACCGGCGAAACCGGCACCGGCAAGGAACTGGTGGCACGCCAGCTGCATGCGGCCAGTGGCCGTCGTGGACGCTTCGTTGCACTGAACTGCGGTGCGATCAGCGAATCATTGCTGGAAGCCGAGCTGTTCGGTTACAGCGATGGCGCCTTCACTGGCGCGCGGCGGGGTGGCCGTGTCGGCCTGGTCGAGGCGGCCGACGGCGGCACCCTGTTCCTGGATGAAATCGGCGAGCTGCCCCTGCCGTTGCAGACCCGCCTGCTGCGGGTTCTGGAAGAACGCGAAGTACTGCGCGTGGGCGCCACCGAACCGACCCCGGTCGATCTGCGCGTGGTCGCCGCCACCCTGCAGTCGCTGGAACAGCGCGCGGCGGCCGGCAGCTTCCGCCGCGACCTGTATTACCGGCTGGCCGCGCTGCGCATCGCCCTGCCCTCGCTGCGAGCCCGGCGCAGTGACATTGCGCTGCTGACGCAGCACTTTTTCCGCCAGCTGCGCGGCATCGACGCGCCGCTGGCCGAGGACGCGATGACCCTGCTGACCTCCGCCGAATGGCCCGGCAACGTGCGAGAGCTTCGCAACCTGGTGGATCGCCTGCGCATCCACTGGCAGCCGGGCGAGGGATTGATCAACACCGCGCGGTTGATGCAGCTGGCACCGGAGCTGATGCGCGAGGGCACCCCTGCCCTGCCGGTGGAGAGCAACGGCAAGCGCCCGCCGCGTGCGCAGCTGGAAGCGCTGCTGCAGGAACACCGCAATGACCGCGAAGGTATGGCGCAGGCACTGGGCGTGTCACGCACCACGTTGTGGCGCTGGCTGCGCGCAGAAGGGCTGTAGCGTCGAGCTTGCTCGACTGCTTTTCCCCAGTCGAGCATGGCTCGACTCTACAGATGGCGCGAGCGCGCCCAGCGTGCCTCGATGGCGAAGCGGCCACTGCCCACTGCCGCTATCCACAGCAGCAGCACACCCAGCGGCACTTCGCTCAGGTAGAAGAACCAGCTCAGCCAATCGGGCACGCTCAGCCCGGCCGGAATGCGCGCAATGCCATCGGTCAGCGCGGCCACCGCACAGATCGCGGCCAGCAGCAGTGACGACGGGCGACTGAGCAGGCCCAACACCAGCAGGCCACCCGCAATCCACTCAATTGCGCCGAGCACCGGCGCACTGAGCAAAGGGAATGGGATACCCGCATCGACCAGCGTATGCACCATCCGCTCGCGTCCCGCATCGGTGAACACTTTGTTCCAGCCGGACACGCAGAACATCACCCCGGCGACGATGCGGGCGAGCAGCAGCAGGGCTGCTTCCACGCCACGCCGCGGTGATGGCACGGCAAAAAGGCAACGCCAGGACGGCATGGCAACTCCGGAAGTCGAGGACATTCGTCGGAGTGTGCCGGTTGCCGGCCTGCTCGCAGATGAAGCTGACCCGTCCGTTCGCGACAACCCGCTCCTGTAGAGTCGAGCCATGCTCGACTGCCTTGCGCGCCGGAGCAACAGCAGTCGAGCATGGCTCGACGCTACAAAAAACTTGCGTCAGCAAGCAGCAGCTCGATTTCCTCCACCTGCACCATTGGCACCTGCCACGGGTGATGCGGCACGATTCCCTGTTCGAAGATGCGCTGCAGCCGCTGCGGATTCCGAGGCAGACAGAATTCCAGGCGCACGCTGTCGACCACCTCGGTGCGACCCGCCTCACCCTGCACGGGCGACGCACCCACGCGCGGACGGAACTGTTCGAACCCCGGCGTCGACCACCACATCCCGTGCTCGTAGTCGCCGGCCGCCAGCGCGTCCACCGCGAGGATGCCCTGCTTCACCGCATCCAGTGCTGCCGACGGCACGAACACCACCACGCGGTACAGCGGCAGGCGTTGCATCAGCCCGCCTTACGGGTACAGCAGCCGCTTGCTCCAGCGCCCTTCGGCACCGGCTTCGTAGCACCAGCGCTCGTGCAGGCGGAACTGCGCGCCGTACCAGAATTCGATGCGGTCAGGCACCACACGCAGGCCGCTCCAGCCTTCCGGGCGCGGCACGTCCTTGCCCTCGAAGCGGGCTTCGATCTCGGCCACGCGCGCGTCGAATTCCTCACGCGTCGCCAGCGTCTTCGACTGTTGCGAAGCCCACGCGCCGATCTGGCTCATGCGCGGGCGGCTGGCGAAATAGGCATCGGCCTCGGCGTCGGCGACCTGCTCGACACGGCCTTCGATGCGCACCTGGATGCCGGCTTCGCGCAGGCTGCGCCACAGGAACAGCAGCGCGGCCTGCGGATTGGCCTGCAGTTCCTGGCCCTTGTGGCTGTCCAGATGGGTGTAGAACACGAAGCCGCGCTCATCGAACGCCTTCAGCAGCACGGTGCGCGCCGAGGGGCGGCCGTTGACATCGGCAGTGGCCACGGTCATCGCGTTCGGCTCGACCTCGCGGCTCTGTTTGGCCTCATCGAACAGGCCGGCAAACGTGGACAGGGCTTCGGCGTACAGGTCGCTCATGATTGCGTTCTTCTCACACGGTTTGGGCTATTGTGGCGGCATGGTCGCTGCTGCGTATATGCCCCAGGTGAAAGGATTCCCCGAAACATTGGCCGAGCGGGTTCTGGACGATGTGCTGGGCAGCGGCACGGCGGTTCCAGTATTGGCGATCAGCGGCCTTCAGGGGAGCGGCAAATCGACGCTGGCCGCGCAGGTGGTGGCACGTGCCCAGGCGCGCGGCCTGAACGCGGCCACGCTGTCGATCGATGATGCCTACCTCACCCGGGCGCAGCGCCAGCGGCTGGCCCGCCAGGTACACCCGCTGCTGATCACCCGTGGCCCGCCCGGCACCCACGATCTGCCACTGGCCCACGCCGTGCTCGACGCCGTGGCTGCGCGCCAGCCCTTCGCGATGCCACGCTTCGACAAGCTGGCCGATGAGCGCCTGCCCGAGGCGCAGTGGCCACGCCTGCAACAACCGCTGGACCTGCTGGTATTCGAAGGCTGGTTCCTCGGTACGCCCGCGCAGGATGACGACGCGCTGGACGCGCCACTGAATGCACTGGAACGCGAGGCCGACACCGATGGCCGCTGGCGGCGATGGTGCAACCAGGCGCTGGCCCGCAACTACCCGGCGCTGTGGCAGCGCTGCGACCGCCTGTGGTTCCTGCAGCCACCGGACTTCTCGGTAGTGCCGCGCTGGCGCTGGCAGCAGGAACAGAACCTACAGGCCGCACAGCCGGGCCGGCACGGAATGAGCCGGCCTCAGCTGGAGCGCTTCGTGCAGTACTACGAACGGGTCAGCCGGCAGGCGCTGCAGGCCCTGCCCGCCCTGGCCGACCACGTGGTGGTGCTGGACGGCCAGCGCCAGGTCCAGGGCGTGCGCTGAGGCCACCTACTCCACCAGGAACGTCACCCGCAGGTTGACCCGCCATTCGGTGATCTCGCCGCTGCCGTTGGTGACCACCTTGGTCTCGTTCACCCAGGCGCCCTGGATGCCCTTGACCGTCTCGGAAACCTTCTTCAGCCCGCTGCGCACCGCGTCCTCCACACTTTTCGGCGAGGAGGCGGTGATTTCGATGACCTTGGCGACCGTCATGACCTGTACTCCGGCTGGCGCGGGAGACCCCGCAGGAACGCCTACCCTGACGTGAAGAACGTAAAGGCCGGGGCACGGAGGTGTTAGCATCAGAGGGCATGAATCCTGCTCCGAACCTGATCCTGATCGGCCCGATGGGCGCTGGCAAAACCTGCATCGGCCGCCGCCTGGCCGAGCGCTTCACGCTGGACTTCGTCGATGTCGACCAGGCCATCGTCGATGCCGCCGGCGCCAGCATCCCCACCATTTTCGAGCATTCGGGCGAAGCCGGCTTCCGCAGCCATGAACGCGAGGCCCTGGCACGCGTGCTGGAAGGCCGCGGCCAGCTGGTCTCCACCGGCGGCGGTGCGGTGCTGGACCCCGGCAACCGTGCGCTGATCGCCCGGCGCGGCTTCGTGGTCTACCTGCGGGTCAGCGTGGCCGCGCAGCTGGACCGCCTGGCCCGCGACAAGGGCCGGCCGCTGCTGCAGCGTCCGGACCGCGAGCAGGTGCTGCACGATCTGGCCGCACACCGCGACCCGCTGTACCGCGAACTGGCCGACCTCACCCTCGATACCGACCCGTATACCGCTGCCGACGCGACCGCCCAGCTGGTGGTCAAGCTGGCCACGCAATGGCAGCGCCAGGACCTGACCGCATGACTTCCCCCGCACTGCTGCAGGTCGCCGTTGGCGGCGACCGCCCCTACACCATCACCATCGGCGCTGGCGCCCAGGCCGACGGCGCCGCGCTGGCCTCGCATGTGCGCGGCCGCCACGTGCTGCTGCTCAGCGACAGTGAAGTCGCGCCGCGCTATCTGGCCTCGGTGAAGCAGACGCTGCTGGCGGCACGCCCCGACCTGATCATCGGCGAGCACGTGCTGGCTGCGGGCGAAGCCTCCAAGACCCTGGCCGAATTCGGCCGCGCCATCGAAGCACTGGCCGCGTTGGGTGCCACCCGCGATGCCTGCGTATTCGCGCTCGGCGGCGGCGTGGTCGGTGACCTCGCCGGTTTCGCGGCGGCGTGCTGGATGCGTGGCGTGGACTGCGTGCAGTTGCCGACCACCCTGCTGGCGATGGTCGACTCGTCGGTGGGCGGCAAGACCGCGGTGGACATTCCGGCCGGCAAGAATCTGGTGGGCGCCTTCCATCCGCCGCGCGCGGTGATCGCCGATACCCGCGTGCTGGCCACCCTGCCACCACGCGAACTGCGTGCCGGCCTGGCCGAAGTGGTGAAGTACGGTGCGCTGGGCGATGCCGCCTTCTTCGACTGGCTGCAGCACCATGCCGAGGCGCTGGTTGCTGGCGAAGACGGCGTGCTGTCCGAAGCGATCGCACGCAGCTGCCGGCACAAGGCCGCGATTGTCGAACGCGATCCGTTCGAGAAGGGCGAGCGCGCCCTGCTCAACCTCGGCCACACCTTCGGCCATGCCATCGAGACCGAACAGGGCTACTCGGCCCCGGGCCGTGATGCGCTGAACCACGGCGAAGCGGTGGCAGTGGGCATGGTGCTGGCGGCGAAGCTGTCCACCGACCTGGGCCTGGCCGACGACGCCGACCGCGCGCGCCTGCAGGCACTGCTTGAACGCCTCGGCCTGCCGGTGGCGATCCCGGCCGGGCTGGACCCGCAGGCCCTGCTCGGCCGCATGCGGCTGGACAAGAAGAATGTGGCCGGGCGCCTGCGCCTGGTGCTGTGGCGCGGCATGGGCCGGGCCGAAGTGGTGCCGGACGTGGATGAGGCAGCGGTGCTGAAGGTGCTGTCGGTCCGGTAATGCCGGCCGCTGGTCGGCAATCCTGCCGCGCAACCCGGTAGTGTCGGCCGCTGGCCGGCTTCCACGTTGCTGACGTTGCCGGCC
>NZ_JAPTFX010000048.1:0-30048 GCF_030985895.1 Stenotrophomonas sp. Sm6012
CCCCCCACTACCGGGGTATTCAAAGCGGAGTGAAGCGGATGGCCTGCCCCCCCCCCGGTGCCAGCACCAGCGTCAGTGCATCGGCGCTGGTCACCTCGCGGGTTTCGCGCACGAACGCGAACGGATGGGCGCGGAAGTCGGCGCCCTCGCCATCGCGGTAGATCTCGGCGCGGTAGCGCACGCCCGGTTCCAGGAAGCCCAGCGACACCGGCAGCACGCGGCCGTGTTCATCGGTGATGCTGCCCAGGAACCAGTCACGGCTGTTGCGGTCGCGGCGCACGATCGTCACGTAGTCGCCCACTTCGCCATCGAGCACGCGGCTCTGCTCCCAGTCCACCGCCACGTCCTCGATGAAGCGGAACGCCTCGCGGTGCTGCAGGTAGTGCTCGGGCAGGTCGGCGGCCATCTGGATCGGGCTGTACAGCACCACGTACAGCGCCAGCTGGCGGGCCAGCGTGCTGGGAATGGCCTGGCCGTGGCGGCCCTTCAGGCTGAGGATGCCGGGGGTGTAGTCCATCGGCCCGGCCAGCATGCGGGTGAACACCAGGTTGACCTCATGCTCGGGCGGGTTCGGTGGCTGGCCCCAGGCGTTGTACTCCATGCCGCGCGCGCCTTCGCGCGAGATCCAGTTGGGGTAGGTGCGGCGCAGGCCGGTGTCCTTGATCGGCTCGTGCGGGTTCACCGACAGGTGCCGGCGCGCGGCTTCCTGCACCACCTTCAAGTGGTGGCGGGCCATGAACTGGCCGTCATGCCACTCGCGCCAGAGCGGGCCGCCGGCTGGATTGCGGCGGTCGACCTGGCCGTCATCGCAGACGTAGCCAGTCTTGAACTGGTCCACGCCCAGCCGCGCATACAGGTCCAGCGCGGCGCTCAGCTGGTCTTCGTAGTGCTCGATGGCGCAGCCGGTTTCGTGGTGGCCGATCAGGTGCACGCCCTTCTTCAGGCCGTAGGCCGAGAGCGCCTCGATATCGAAGTCCGGCGTGGCACGGGTGAAGTCGAAGTCGTAACCGTTGCCAACCCAGTTGCCATCCCAGCCGGGATTCCAGCCTTCCACCAGCACGCCGCGGAAGCCATGCGCGGCGGCGAAGTCGATCACCTTCTTCGTCTTCGCAGTGGTGGCGGCGTGCTTCGGGCCGGTCGCCCAGCTTTCGTTGTCCAGGTGCATCGACCACCACACGCCCAGGTACTTGGCCGGCTTTACCCAGCTCACATCGCCCAGCGCATTGGGTTCATTGAGGTTGAGGATCAGGTCCGATTCGACCAGCCCGCCGGCACGGTCGGCGATCTGCAGCGTGCGCCACGGCGTGGCAAAGGGCAGGGCGCGGCGCACCTTCCAACCCTCGGCCGAGGGCGAAAGCTGCGCGCGCAGGCGCTGGCCCTCGGTGCGGCGCAGCCACATGCCGGCGTAGTCCACCAGCGCCGCCTCATGGATCGCCACGTGCAGGCCGTCGCGGCTGCGCAGGGTCATCGGCGTATGCACCAGCGGCACCTCACGCAGCGGCGTGCGCTGGTACAGGTATTCGTAGTGGATCGGTTCGCCGGCAGGAATCCACCAGGCGGTCGATTCCGGCGCAATGGCGAACTCGGTCAGCTCGTCATCGATGATCGCCTCGCGCAGGTTCGGCTGCTCGGGGAACACGTAGCGGAAGCCCAGGCCATCGTCGTAGATGCGGAACACCACATCCAGCCGGCGCTTGCTGCCGGTGGTCTCGGCCAGGCGGACGGTCAGTTCGTTGAAGTGGTTGCGGGTGATCCGGCGTTCGCCCCAGGGCTGTTCCCAGCGGTCATCGACGCTGCGCCGCTGCTGGCCGAGCAGGGTGAAATCACGGTCCAGGTGGCCGCCGCGCAGGGCGAAGCCGAGCTTGGAATCCTCCACCACGGTCTCGCCGAAGCGCTCGACGCGGTAGCGGGCGGTGCCGCCGTCCAGCACCAGGCTGGCCTTGAGCACCTTGCCCGGCGATTCGACACTGACGACCTGCGGCGCGGCGCTTGCGAGCGCGGCCAGGCCCAGCAGGACCAGCCCGAGCACGTGCGCGAACACCGCGCGTACAGCAGTGGGTGACATCGGCATTTCCCCTCCCAAGGCGCCGTTGGCAGACCCGGACCATAAGCCAGTGCGACGGGTGCGCTATCGCGCAACGCCATGAATACGTATGCAGCTGGGCGCAGCCGACAGCCCCGCGTCTACCATGGGGCCAGGGCTCCTTGAGGGAGGGGCCGCGCCCGCCCGCCGGCAACTGCGGTGCGGACCTACAACGCGTGCAGAGAGGGAGGGAGGCCGACGGGCGCAAGCCGGTCCGCCGCTTCGATGCTGAAGATCATTTGCCTGACCGCTGCCCTGGGGGCAGCGCTGGGATCGACCGCGCAGGCGGCCGACCTGCAATTCAACGGCCGCCAGGCGCGCGCCCAAGCCGCTGCCGGCGGCAGCTTCGTGCTGCATGCGCCGAAGGGCGCAGTGCAGGTCGCAGCCGCACCGATGCGCAGCCAGACCGGCAGCGTGATGTTCGATGCACTGTTCGCGCTGGCCCAGCAGGAGATGGACCAGGATCGCGTGGATGCGATCCGCGATCCCGCATTCGACGAGGGCCGACCGGTGCCCTGCGAGTGCTTCCAGACCGGCGCGCGCTGGCCCTATGTGTGGACCCGCGATGTCAGCTTCGCCGCCGACCTGGCGTTGGCACGGCTGGACCCGCAGCGCACCCGGCAATCGCTGCAGTTCAAGCTGTCGGCCGCGCGCGATGGGCATACGCCCGGCCTGTTCGTCGCGCAGGACACCGGGTCCGGCGGCAGCTGGCCGATCAGCAGCGACCGCGTGGTGTGGTTCCTGGCCGCACGCCATCTGCTGGACGATCCGGCGTTTGCCGACCAGGTCTGGCAGGCGCTGCAGGGCACGCTGGCGCAGGACCGCGCGATGGTGTTCGACGTGCAGATGGGCCTGTACCGTGGCGAGACCTCGTTCCTCGATTGGCGCGAGCAGACCTATCCGGACTGGACGCGCGAGGACGTGCGCTTCATCGGTGATTCGTACGCACTGTCCACCAACGTGCTGCACTACCAGGCGCTGCGCCTGGCCGAGCGCCTGGCTGGCCAGCACGGCGATGCCCGCGCGCCGGATTACAGGACGTGGGCCGATGCGTTGGCGAAGCAGATCGATGCGCGCTTCTGGCGCGAGGATATCGGCCAGTACATGAGCTACATCGGCGAAGCTGCGCACCCGGTGCCGTATGCCAAGGTCGATCTGCTCGGCCTGTCGCTGGGCATCCTCGCCGACGTATTGCCGGCAGAGCGCGCGCGCCGCGCGCTGGCGGCGTACCCGATGGGGCCGGCCGGCAGCCCGGTGGTGTGGCCGCAGGAGGCGCAGCAGCCGATCTATCACAACCGCGCGATCTGGCCGTTCGTCAGTGCCTACTCGCTGCGTGCCGCGCGCCAGCTGGACGATGCGCCGCGCATTGCCGCCGAGATCCGTTCGCTGATGCGGGGCGCGGCGCTGGCCGGTTCCAACATGGAGAACTACGAACTGGTCAGCCAGGCCGTGCATGTCGATGAAGGCAAGCTCAGTGGGCCGGTGGTCAACTCCGAGCGCCAGCTGTGGTCGGTGGCGGGGTACCTGTCGATGGTGATCGAGGGCGTGTTCGGCGTGCAGGACGATGGCCGCGTGCAGCCCAAGCTGCCGGCGGTGCTGGTGCCGGAGTTGTTCGGCACGCAGCGTCGCATCAGTCTGGACGCCGGCGGCAAGCGCTATGTGCTGGAGCGCCCGGCAACGCTGGGCACTGGCCTGCTGGTAGCCGGCGGCACGCAGACCCACGGCAACACGACCACGGTGCAGCTGCTGGCCGCACCGGCCACGGCCGTGGCCAGGGCCGACGGCATGACCGCCGATGCCAATGCCCGTGCGCCCGCCACGCCGCCTGCACCGCAGGCCACGCGCGCCGGCGCCGGCTGGACCGTGCCGGTGGCGGCCGATCAGCGGCTTTGGAAGGACGGCAAGCAGGTCGCCGCCAGCAATGGCCAGGTGCACGTCAGTGACGAAGGCCTGCAACATTGCCTCAGCCTGACCCGGCGCGAGGGCACATTGGAATCACTGCACGGCCCGACGGTCTGCGTCGGTCCGCAGCAGCTGTTGCAGGGCGAGCAGCGCTGGCAGTTCACTTCAGCCAAGGCCGGGCGGGTGCGCCTGCGCCTGCAGTACAACAACCCGAACGGACCGATCAACACCGGCGTCACCGCGGCGGTGAAGCAGCTGGTGCTGCAGTGCCCGGGCATTGCCCAGCAGCGGCATACGGTGACGCTGCCACACAGCGTGGCCGTACAGGATTCGACCTCGGCTACGTTCACGGTGCCCAAGGGGCAGTGCATGGTCACGCTTGAAGAGGGCTTCAACATGAGCGCGCTGCAGCACTTCGCGCACTACACCGGGGGCAAGGGGGGCCGCGATGGCGTGCTCAACCTGGCCCAGGTGATGGCGCTGAAGGTCGTCCAGGTGGCAACGGAAGAGGACGCGCGATGAACCGTCCTGCCAAGCCGCAGCTGTCGTTCTGGCAGATCTGGAACATGTGTTTCGGTTTCCTCGGCATCCAGTTCGGGTTCGCCCTGCAGAATGCCAATGCCAGCCGCATCTTCGAGACCCTGGGCGCGGACATGGATGCGGTACCAGGGCTGTGGATCGCAGCGCCGCTGACCGGCCTGCTGGTGCAGCCGGTGATCGGCTACCTGTCCGACCGCACCTGGACGCGCTGGGGCCGCCGCCGTCCGTTCTTCATGATCGGTGCGGTGCTGACCACGCTGGCGTTGCTGGTGATGCCGAATTCACCCACGCTGTGGATCGCCGCCGGCACATTGTGGGTGCTGGACGCCTCCATCAACGTATCGATGGAACCGTTCCGCGCCTTTGTCGGCGACCAGCTGGCGCCGCGCCAGCGTCCAACCGGCTACGCGATGCAGAGCTTCTTCATCGGCGTGGGTGCCATCGTCGCCAGCTTCCTGCCGTTCATCCTGGCCCACTTCGGCGTGGCCAACACCGCTGCTGCGGGCGAGGTGCCGGATACGGTGCGCTATGCGTTCTACTTCGGTGCGGTGGTGCTGCTGGCGGCGATCACCTGGACGGTGGTCAGCACCCGTGAGTACTCGCCCGCGGAGCTGGCCGGTTTCGAGGATGCCGAGCCACCGGCGCACCATGCCGGCACCGCAGTCACCGGGCCCGCACCGTGGGGCCAGGTGGCCCTGTGGCTGGGAATCGGCGTGCTGCTTGCGCTGCTGATTGCCTGGCGCCAGGGCGACAAGATGCTGTACGTGCTGGCCGGCCTGTGCGCTGGCTACGGCCTGCTGCTGGCACTGGCGCGCGCGTTGCCAGGCACGCACATGCTGGCGGCCATCGTCGGCGACCTGCGCACGATGCCGGTGACCATGCGTCGGCTGGCGTGGGTGCAGTTCTTCTCGTGGTTCGCGTTGTTTGCGATGTGGATCTACACCACCGCCGCGGTGGCCGGTACCCATTTCGGTTCGACCGATCCGCAGTCGGTGGCCTACAACGAAGGCGCCAACTGGGTGGGCGTGCTGTTTGGTGCCTACAACGGTTTCGCCGCACTGGCCGCGGTACTGATCCCGCCGATGGTGCGGATGATCGGCCTGCGCTGGAGCCACCTGGTCAATCTGTGGCTGGGGGGTGCCGGGCTGGTCTCGTTGATGTTCATCGGCGATCCGCACTGGCTGCTGCTGTCGATGGTCGGCGTGGGGTTCGCCTGGGCATCGATCCTGTCGCTGCCGTATGCGCTGCTGTCCGACAGCGTTCCCGCGTCGAAGATGGGCGTGTACATGGGCATCTTCAATTTCTTCATCGTCATCCCGCAGCTGGTCGCAGCCAGTGCGCTTGGCTTCGCCCTGCGCGCCTGGCTGGGTGGCCAGCCGATGCATGTGCTGGTGCTGGGTGGCTGCAGCCTGTTCGTCGCGGGTCTGTGCGTACTGCGGGTTCCGTCCCGTCCGGAGGTGGTGTGATGCGTAGTGCGCTGTCTGTTGCTGTTTCCCTGCTGCTGGCTGGCCATGCGGTGGCCGCGCCGCGCCCGGATTACGTGGGTACCACCGAGCCGTTCGCCAGCGACGCGGTGTACTTCGTGGTCACCGACCGCTTCGTCAACGGCGATCCGTCCAACGATCATCGCGACCAGGGTGGCACGCATCGTACCTTCGATATTCCGGTGCCGTGCCCGGACAAGGTGGACGGCAACATCGGCTATCTCGGCGGTGATTTCCGCGGCGTGCTCGACAATGCGCAGTACATCCGCAACCTCGGCTTCGGCGCGGTGTGGATCACGCCGATCGTCGACAACCCCGATGAAGCGTTCACCGGCAGCAAGCCGATCAGCTGCACCAGCACGCTGACCGACCGCGGCAAGACCGGCTACCACGGCTACTGGGGCATCAACTTCTACAAACTCGATGAGCACCTCCCCAGCAAGGACCTGGACTTCGCAGGGTTGACCAGGGGACTGCACGGCGCAGGCTTGAAGGTGGTGCTGGACATCGTCGGCAACCATGGCTCGCCGGCCTGGACCATGCCGACGCGGCAGCCGCAGTTCGGCCAGATCTTCGACAAGGACGGAAAGCTGATCGCCGACCACCAGAACCTGCCGCCGCAGAAGCTGGACCCGAAGCACAATCCGCTGCATGCGTTCTACAACAGCATCGGCCCGGTCGACAGCAAGGACGGTTCGATCTTCGATGGCAATCTCGCCGAGCTGTCCGACTTCAACCAGGACAACCCGGCAGTGATGGACTACCTGGTGGGCGCCTACCTGCAGTGGACCGCGCAGGGCGTGGACGCGCTGCGCATCGACACCATCGGCTGGCTGCCGCATCCGTGGTGGCATGCCTTCGTCAAGCGCATCCGCGCCGAGCATCCTGGCATGTTCATGTTCGGCGAAGCGTTCGATTACGATGCCGCGCGTATTGCCGAGCACACCTGGCCGGCCAACGCCAACGTCAGCGTGCTGGACTTCCCGCTGCGCGGTGCCCTGGAACAGACCTTCGGCACCGCAGGAAAGGGCTTTGAGACCCTGGCCGAGCCGCTGCACCTGAGCGGCGGGCCGTACGCCAACCCGTACGAGCTGATGAGCTTCTACGACAACCACGACATGCCGCGCCTGCAGGCCAGCGACAACGGCTTCATCGACGCGCACAACTGGCTGTTCACCGCACGCGGCATTCCGGTGGTCTATTACGGTTCGGAAACCGGATTCATGCGTGGCCGCGCCGAGCATGCCGGCAACCGCGCCTACTTCGGCCAGCCGCGTGTGGACGCTGCGCCGCAGAGCCCGATCTTCGCGCCGCTGCAGCGCATCGCCCGGCTGCGTGAGGCCACCCCGGCGCTGCAGCGCGGCCTGCAGGTCAATGAGCGCCTGCAAGGCGACGAGGCGGTGTTCTTCCGGGTGCTGCAGCACGGCGATGTGGCACAGACCGCGCTGGTGCTGCTGAACAAGGGCGACCGGGCCAAGGCCTTCAGCGTGACGCGCTTCGTTCAGGCCGGTCGCTGGCGCGATGCGCTGGACGGCGGCGAGCTGAAGGTGAAGGAGGCGCTGACCGCGGAAGTGCCGGCGCACGGGGTGAAGGTCTATGTGCTGGAGGCCGCCGTGCAGCAGCCGGCGCTGCAGGCCGAGCTGGACAAGGCGATGGCCGACCAGCGGGCACGGGACCAGCGGCTGGGGCGGTAGTGCCGGCCGCTGGCCGACCCCCGGATTCCTGGCACCTGCCTACCGCTCTGGTGGGTGCCAACCTTGGTTGGCACGCTTCTCGAGCAGTCGAGCAAGCTCGACTCTACAATAGCCCCCTCCCGCAGCCTGCCGTACCGCCATGACCGACCTCGCCCCGCAGACCCCGATCGAAACCCTGCTGAAGGCGGCGATGGACGGGGCGGTGCCGATCCGCGCTTTCATGGAGGCCTTCGTCGCCTCCGAGGTGGTGCTGCTGACCGGCAGCCTGGTCACCCCCGACGGCAGCGGCTTCGACCCGCTGCTGTTCGACAAGCAGGGCACCCTGCACGTGGCCGTGTTCACCGATGCGTCGCGGGTGGGCATCTACAGCCAGCAGGCACCGCACCAGATCCGCTGGCTGATGCTGGACGTGCTGCGCCGTGTGCCGGGTGGCTACGGCGTGGTGATCAACCCGGGCACCACGCTGGGCTTCGAAGTTTCGCCCAGCGGTGTCGGCGAGATCCTGAAGGACTTCGCCCAGGGCTGAACCGCCGCTGCGTATTCTGTAGAGTCGAGCCATGCTCCACTGCCTTTCGCAAAATGCCAGATCAATCGAGCATGGCGCGACGCTACAGAACGCTTCCTTATCAAGGCATTGCCATGGAATTCAGGGTATTACCCGCCGGGGCACCGGAACGGCAGCAGTTGGCCCAGTGGTATCACGCGCAATGGGGCCGCGACGCCGGCCTGTCTCTGGAGCAGGAACTGCAACGGCTCAACCCAGCGCAGGATGCCGATGGCTTCCCGCATCTGATCGCCGCCTTCGATGGCGGGCAGTTGGTCGGCGCAGTGCAGCTCAAACGCCGCGAGATGCAGGCCTTCCCGCAATACGAACATTGGCTGGGCAGCGTGTTCGTGGCTGACAGCCATCGCGGTCGAGGGCTGGCCAGTGGCCTGGTCGAGCAGGCGGCGGCGCAGGCCGTGCGGATGGGGGTTTACGAGCTGTACCTGCAGACCGAGGCCCTGGACGGTGGACTGTATGCGCGGCTGGGTTGGATGCCCCTGCAGGAAGCCGACAACCGCAACTATCGCGTACTGGTGATGGTGCGCAGGCTGTCTTCATGAGCATGCACGCGGCGCGCCATTCCAGGCCCGCACTGATCTTCCTGGTCACTGCCATCGTCGCTGCGCTGGTGTCCATGCCCCTGCTGCGCGCAGTGGGCATGGTGCTATGGCCGGTGTTCGTCATTGCCTGGCTGATCAACCTGGGCGCGGCTTGGCATCTGGCGCAATGGGCGCGCCAGCAGGGGCGCTCGGCCTGGGCGTTCGGCTTGCCGGCGGCGCTCGGCACCGTTGCCTCGATCGTGGTCTTCGTGCTGCTGGCGGTGCTGGGGCCGAAGCCCCCGGTGCGCTGAACCTTCGCGGCTATCGTCGACAGCATGCCGAGCATGCCGAGCATGGCTCGGCACTAAAGATTCCACGCGGAGCGCCGGCACGGGGCCGGCGCTCGATCACCTCACATCGTCACCTTGCGCCGGTTGTCACTGCTCACCCGGTCGATCAGCTTGTTGTACGGGTCGAAGCCCGCCTCATCCGGCTTCTCGTCCACGGTCACGGTGATCTTCGGCGCGGCGCCGGTGATGTGGTGGCGCTGCAGGTACAGCACTTTCTGGTCGCGTTCCTTGCCCGAAGGCCCGTTGGCGAACACGCCGATCTCGACCCAGTCATCCATCGTGCCGTCGCTTTCCTTGCCCTTGCCGTCGGCGTACTGCTTGGCCGCGTGCAGGTCCAGGGTCACGTCGTAGCGGCCGTCATCGCGCTTGCGCGCGCTGGCGGCCATCACCCGGTTGTCGTAGAAACTGATCTTCTCGAACAGGTCGGTGACCAGCTGCTGGCGGTCGGCCGGGGTCTCGGCACGGATGTAGCCCAGCAGTTCGCGCGAGGTAGTGTAGGGCGGCTGCTGGAACCCCTTGTCCTGCAGGAAACGCTTCAACGCGCGGTTCAGGGCCTGCTCGCCGATTTCCTCGCGCAGCCGGTAGAACACCAGAGAACCCTTCTGGTAGTGGATGTACTGCTGGTTCTCCACGCGCTCCAGCGGCTGCTCTTCGATGGCTTCGCCACCGCGCCCGGACAGGTAGCCATCCAGTTCGCGCTTGAGGAACTGGCGCATGTGCTGGCGGCCGTACTCCTGCTCCATCACCATCAGCGCCGAGTACTGCGACAGCGATTCGGAAAGGACCGTTGCGCCCTGCACGTTGGCACCGATCACCTGGTGCGCCCACCACTGGTGGGCGATCTCGTGCGCGGTGACGTAGAACACGTAGTCCACCTTGTCCGGATCACGCAGGTCGGCGATGAAGCCGATGGCCTCGGAGTAGGGAATGGTGTTGGCGAACGACTGCGCGAAGCGGGCATAGCCCGGGAACTCGATGATGCGCACCTGGCGGTGCTGGTAGGGCGTGAAGTTGGCCTCGTAGTAGGCCAGCGATTTCTGCACCGCTTCGATCATCCGGTCCACGTTGTAGCCGTGCGCCGGGTCGAAGTAGACCTCCACCGGGATGTCCTTGTACGTCGCCCTGCGCACTTCCCAGCGTGCCGACAGGTAGGCGTAGAAGTTCAGCATCGGCCGGTCCATGGCATAGCTGAAGCAGCGCCGGCCGTTCACCGTGGTCTCATGCTTCAGGTAGCCCGGCGCCAGCGCGATCTGGTCCGGCGCGGTGCAGACCGTGGTGCGGAAGTCGAGCCAGTCGGCATCATTGGAGATGTAGGTGTTGGCACGTGCGGCTTGGTCTTCCAGCTTGGGCATGCGCCGCGGTTCGCCGAGGTCGCGCTTGCGGCGCCCGTTGCGATCGCTGATCTCGGCACCTTCGTTGTAACCGAACGAGGGTAGTACGCGGCTGTTGAAGAAGGTGCCGTTGTCGACGATGTTGCTCGGCGCCTGGCCGGCGGTGATGCCGTTGGGTTTCTGCACCACCCGGAAGTGGACGTTGCGGCTTTCACCCGGTTGCAGTGGCGTGGCCAGACGGTAGATGCGGTAGCCAAGATCGGCGTCGTGCATCGACAAGGTCTGCCCGCCCAGGTCAACCGCGACCAGCTGCTTGTCGTCGCCCATCGAGACATGTACGTCCTGGATCGGCACGGCATGGGTGTTGCGCACCGTCCAGTTCGCATCGATCACCATCGACTGCGATTCCGGGAAAAGGTCCACGCGGTTGTCCACCGCCACGATGCGCGGCTGCGGCAGGTTCCGGTACTTCGACAGTTCACGCTCATAGCGCGCCTGCAGGTCCAGCTGCTGGTCGGGCGATATGAATTCGTTGCGGATGTTGGTGCTCCAGTACAGCCAGCCGCCCACGCCGATGAAGGCCAGCGCCGCCAGCCCGGCAAGGGCGCCGGTGGGGCCGCGCAGGCGACGACCGGCCAGGGCCAGGCGCTGGCGCAGGCCCTGGCTCACGCCGCGCACCCAGAACGCAGAGGCCAGGCACATCAGGGTCAGCAGGAACAGTGCCCAGTAGCCCTGGAACGCCAGCTGGCCGGTCAGGAAGTGGCCGTAGCCATTCATGTCCGAATAGGGGGCGATCGGCCAGCTGCCGAAGTTGTAGATGTTCTGCGTGTAGTCCAGCATGCCCAGCACGCCCTGGCCGATCATCACCACGATCAGCAGCGCGTAGCCGACGAACTTGTTGTTGGTCAGTACCTGGAGCACCAGCGCCAGGCCTCCCATCAGGATGTAGACCACCGAATCCAGCGCCAGGCTGCGCAGGTACAGCAGTGGCTCCAGATGGGTGTAGCCCTTGGCCAGCTGCACGCCCATCGCGGCCAGTGCGCCGGCTGCCTGGAAGCAGATGATCACCGCCAGAAGCGCAGTGAACTTGGCCAGCAGCGGCACCCAGTTCGGCACCGGCATGGCATCGGTCACTTCGTTGATGCGTGCACTGCGTTCCTTCCAGACCAGTTCGCCGGCGAAGAACAGCACGATGATCACCAGCAGCCAGCTGAAGGCACCCTGCAGGCCCATGATCATCTGCGAGGTGACCGGCCAGATCGAGGTGCCGTACAGGGTCTGCCGGAACAGCGCGCTGGGCAGGAAGTTGGCCAGGCCCAGCACCAGCAGCACGATGAACGGAACGCTGCGCAGCACGCCGCCCGTGTCGAAACGCACCTGGCGCAGGAACTGCTGCCAGGCCGTGGTCGCGGTGAACGCCGGAACCACGCGTGGCAGGTCCGCGCGGGCGGGACGGACCGCAACGGCATCCGCAGCGGGCAGGATGGGCTTGCGGCCCCATCGACGGCGGCCGCTGCCGCTGCGCTCGGTGCGGAACAGGGCAAAGGTGGCGGCAAACAGCAGCGCGGCCACGCCCAGCCACAGCGCGCGGTTGGCCAGCAGGTAGCCAGCCAGTTCCGGAATGCCGCTGTTGCGTTCAGCGGTGGACCAGTAGCGGATGGTGCGGCCCAGCGCGCGCATGCCCAACGGCTCGCTCAGCACCGCGATCCACGTGTTGTCGATGTCTCGCAGCAGGGCGGCGCTGGCGCCGTACAGCACCAGGTAGGCGACCAGGCCGATGTACACCCACAGGATCGAGCGGGTCAGCGCCGCCAGCAGTGACAGCAGTGCGGTGGTGAACAGCAGGTTGGGAATGACGATGACCGCGAAGGTCCAGGCATAGCCTTGCCAGCTGATCGGCCCCATGCGCTCGGGGTCGACCCAGGGCATGAACGGCGCCAGCCACAGGCCGAACGCGATCACGACGTAGACCAGCAGCCCCGCGGCCAGCGCTGCCGCGATGCGGCCGGCCAGGTAGTCGCGACGCTTCACCGGGCTGGCGAAGATCAGTTCGGCGGTGCCGAGTTCGAAGTCACGCAGCAACGCGTTGCTGACGAACAGAGCGGTGACCAGCATGCCGAGCAGGGTGAAGATGCCCAGCATCTGCGCGATCACCGTCGGCGCATTGCTGTGCACGTTGCCGGTGCCACCCCCTATCTGTACGGCATCGCTGGAGGCGGCGGCGAAGGCGAGCAGGGCGAACAGCCCGGCCAGCAGCCACAGCAGCGGAGAACGCAGCTGCTCGCGCAGCTCGAACCGGAAGAAGTTGAGGATCATGGCGCGCTCCGCTCAGGCCGCCGCGCGGGCACGGGCCTGCAGGCGCAGGCGCTGGAAGTACACGTCCTCGAGGTCGGGCGCCACCGCCGCGAAGCCGTCGCCGGGGTCGTTGGCGCTGTGCACGTGGATCACCGGGCGGCCACCCACCAGTCGCGTGGACAGCACCACGTAGCGCGCCTCATGGTCGGCCAGTTCCGAAGGATCGACCTGCTTGCGCCAGACCTGGTGCTGCAGCGCGTCGATCGCTTCGGCCGGGCGCCCGGTCAACAGCACCTGGCCCTTGTTCATGATCGCCATCGTCGGGCACAGGTCAGTCACGTCCTCGACGATGTGGGTGGACAGGATCACCGCCACGTTCTCGCCGATTGCCGCCAGCAGGTTGAGGAATCGGTTGCGCTCCTCCGGGTCGAGGCCGGCGGTGGGTTCATCGACGATCACCAGCCGCGGGTCGCCCAGCAGCGCCTGGGCAATGCCGAAGCGCTGGCGCATGCCGCCGGAGAACGTGCCGAGCTTGCGCTTGCGCGCATCCCACAGGTTCACCTGCTGCAGCAGCCCATCGACCACTTCGCGGCGCTGCGCACGCTGGGTCAGCCCCTTGAGTACGGCGAAATGCTCCAGCAGGTCCAGCGCGCTGACCTTTGGATACACGCCAAAATCCTGCGGCAGGTAGCCCAGCCGGCGGCGCACGGCGTCCTTGTCGCGCAGCACGTCGATCGGCGCTTCGCCGGGGATGCTGAGCGTGGCCGTACCACTGTCGGCCTCCTGCAGGGTGGACAGTGTGCGCATCAGCGAGGACTTGCCCGCGCCGTTCGGGCCGAGCAGGCCGAACATGCCGCGCGGGATGTCCAGGCTGACGTTGTTGAGTGCGTGCACGCCGTTGGCGTACGTCTTGGACAGCGAATCGATCTTCAGCATGCGACGTACACCTTTCCCTGGGCGATGTCTGCGCGTTATCCGCGCATCCGCGTCCGTGCGCATCCGCCGTTGGTCATGGGGGGGGAATCCGGCTGCCGCGCGTTGGCAGGGCCAGTGGCCCTTCGCTGCCTACCCGCGCTGCGACGAATCGCGTACCACCAGCTTCACCGGGATGCTCTGGCTGTCCACTGGCTGCCGGCCGATCAGCGCCAGCAGGCGCTCCACCAGCAGCTGGCCGGCCTGCTTGGTGTCCTGCTGCACGGTGGTCAGCGCCGGCGACACCGAGGCCGCCAGCGGAATGTCGTCGAAGCCGGTGACCGCCACGTCCTGCGGCACCCGCAGCCCGGCCTCGCGCAGGGCTCGCATCGCACCGATGGCGATCAGGTCGCTGGCCGCGCAGATCGCATCGATCGGTTCGCCGCGCGCCAGCAGCGCCTGGCAGGCCTGCTGGCCGGAGGCCTCGGTGGTGATGGCGTCGTGCTGCAGCGCCGACTCGGCGCTCAGGCCACGCTCCTGCAGCGCCGCCACATGGCCGCGGTAGCGCTCCTGGAATTCGGGGTAATGGCTGGAGGCATGGCCGAGGAAGGCGATGCGGCGGCAGCCCTGCTGCAGCAGATGGGTTGTGATGTCGTGCCCGCCCTGGAAGTTGTCGCTGCCGATCGACACGCCGGGCTGGCCGGGCAGGGCGGCGCCCCAGCGCACGAAGTGCGTACCCTGTTCGACCAGCCGCTGCAGGCGGTCGCGCGATTCGTGGTAGTCGCCATAGCCGAGCAGGATGATGCCGTCGGCCTTGTTGCTGTCTTCGTAATCGGCCTGCCAGTCGGTGGACAGCTGCTGGAACGAGACCAGCAGGTCCTGCCCGTGCAGCGCGCAGGCGCGGGTGATCGAGCCCAGCATCGAGTGGAAGAACGGGTTGATCAGCGAATCGTCGTTGGTCGGGTCCTCGAAGAACAGCAGGGCCAGGGTGCCGGCATTGCGCAGGCGCAGGCTGGAGGCGTTCTTGTCGACCTTGTAGTTCAGCTCGCGGGCGATGCGCAGGATGCGCTCGCGGGTCTCGGCGTTGACCATCGGGCTGCCACGCAGGGCCCGCGACACGGTGGGCTGGGAGACCCCGGCCAGGTGGGCGATGTCCAGGGAGGTGGCTTTGCCTTTGATGATCATGGGGCGCGGAAGGGGCCGGGTGGAAGGTGCCTGGGCATGATGCCATGCGCAGACGCGAATGCCCCTGCTGGAGGTCGGCGGGATGGCGGTAAGTCATTGCCGGACAAGGAAATCAGTCCAATCCTTCGGCCAGCCGGGGCGCTTCTGATCGGGCGGATGGCGGCGGCAATGCTAAGATGCCTCGTTCTCGCATTCCCCCAAATTTCAACAGGGGCGGCCCAGCGTACTGCACCCCCGCCCGGGGCTGTGCTATCACTGGCGGTCTGCCCCTGGACAACGGACGAAGGTACCTATGGCGCGCGGCATCAACAAAGTCATCCTGGTCGGCAATCTCGGCAACGACCCGGACGTGAAGTACACCCAGGGCGGCATGGCGATCACCCGCATCAGCCTGGCCACCACCAGCGTCCGCAAGGACAAGGATGGCAACCAGCAGGAGCGCACCGAGTGGCACCGCGTGGTGTTCTTCGGCAAGCTTGGCGAGATCGCCGGCGAGTACCTGCGCAAGGGCAGCTCGGTCTACGTCGAAGGCAGCCTGCGTTACGACAAGTACACCGGCCAGGACGGCGTGGAGAAGTACTCCACCGATATCATCGCCGATGAAATGCAGATGCTGGGCGGCCGCGGCGAAGGCGGTGGTGGCGGTGGCGGTGGCGGTGGTGGCAACTACGGCGGTGATCGTCCGCAGCGCCAGCAGGCGCCGCGCCAGGAGTACGGCGGCGGTGGCGGTGGCCAGCGTGGCGGCCAGGGCGGTGGCTATGGCAACCAGGGCGGCGGCTACGGCAACCAGGGGGGCAACCAGCGCCCGCAGCCGCAGCAGGCGCCGCCGATGGACGACTTCGCTGACGACGATATTCCGTTCTAGCGAATACTAGATCAATAGTGGTGATATAGCTTCGAGGAAGGCCCTGTTTTTACAGGGCTTTTCTTTTTTCTACGCTGACTTGCGTAGTCGAAAATTTCATATACAGTTGTACATATGTAAAAACAGTAGAAGAACAGTGATGGCCATGCTGTCAGTTCATGTGCTTGGCGAAGGAGAACGAGTTCCAATGCTCCACGACGAGCAGGGCGTGCCTTTGTTCTACCCGACCCTGTTCGCTACTTCCCAGCTTCGGAATGCCGGGGCAGCCGTCAACACGATCCGAAACAAGCTTGCCGACATCGTTGTACTTCTGCGCTGGGAGCAGGCCAATGGCCGAGACCTGATCACCGAGTTCCGCAGCGGGCGCCTTCTCACAGTTTCAGACATAGTCTCGCTTCGAGATTTCGCCAAGCTCGACATGCGGGAGTTGAGTTCAGTGGGAGAAGGTGACAAGAAACGAAGCGTCGTCATCGATTTTCTCGAGGCGCGAGTTGCCTCAAATCAGGTGCTGGCCACCATTGGTGGGCAACAGCATTTCAACCGTATCAGCACGTTTGCCGACTATCTGGAATTTACGGCTTCGGTCGTTACACAGCACCAGAACTCGTCTCGAACCACTCAAGAAATTGCGCGGATGGCTAGAACCATTCGCAAGCACCGACCGCGCGGGTTGGCAAAACAGAGGGATGACGATCTGGATCTGCGCTCGCCACCCTCCGAGTTGGTCGAGCGATTCATGGCGATAGGCACTGAGGGTGATCCGCGCAATCCGTTCCGGCATCCGGAAGTCCAGCTCCGCAATGCCATCATCTTCGGGCTGCTAAGACACACCGGAATGCGACGAGGAGAGCTATTGAGCTTGCGACTCGACCAGTTCGACTTGGGCCATGAGCCGCACGTCTGGGTTCGGCGCAATCAGGATGATAAGCATGACCCGCGACCCTATCAGCCGGTAACGAAGACCAAGGAGCGGCCATTACCGATACCTGAGGCGCTCGCCAATCAGATCGACCGTTACATGCTGAATGTCCGTTCCAGGATCGGCCCCGCCAGAAGGCATCCGTATCTACTTGTCTCGCACAGGAAGGGCGATACATGGGGCAAGCCACTCTCCACCTCAGCTCTGAGTAGCCAGATCTTTTCGCGGATGCGCGCGGTGGACCCCGCCTTTGAGGCGATCCATCCCCACGCCTTTCGACACCATTTCAATTACGAGCTTTCCGTCAACATTGACAAGCACAACGCCAAGATCCGGTCGGGTGAAGATGCTGAGGCATTGCCGTTCAGCGAGGCTAGGGAGCTGGATGTTCGTGCTTTCCTGAATGGTCATCGCAGCAAGGCATCGGGAGCGACGTACAACCGGCGCCACATTCGTGAAGCCAGCGACAAGGCTGCTCGTCAGGTGCAGGCCGCTCATCCCAAGCGTAGCGATAACTCCAAGGGGGGCGGTGGTGATCCGCGCTAATCCAAAGCAGGTCGATGTCGAGGGAAAGTCGACCGCTCAGACAGTGTCTAAGGATGGTTATCCCTTCAAGCCTTCGGATGAACATTGGCAATTAAACAAGGACGTGCAGATTTCACTAGCGCTGCCGGGGGTGGTTGAAGCTAGAACCGAGGCTGGCTTTCGCGCCACGCTGTTGCGCTATGCGGAAGAGGCATCCGCTCGTCATGCGCGAAATATGGAGACGCGTTTCAAGCGATACCTGCGGGATACAGGAGCGTCGCGGGTGACCGTGGTTGACCTCATCAACTGGCGCGCCAGCCTTGCGGCAGACGAGCAATATCAGTTAGGCGGCCTGAAGGGCTTCCTGCTTGCCTGGCACGACTACGGATTTGACGGCGTCACCAGCGAAGTCGTTGATCTCCTCCAAAGCTGGCGAATAAAGGGGAACGAAAAGGGGGCGGCCGTTGCTAGTGGTTGCCCCGAGAATGGGCCCTACACCGACCTCGAGATGGCTGCGCTCCTGGATTGGGCGAACCTCGCGGTAGCACGAAAGGACATTGCATTCGAGGACTACGCATATCTGCTCACCTTGGCGATGACCGCGCGCCGTCCCGTCCAGATCGCTGCTCTTAGGGGGCGGGATCTCGTTCGTGAAACAGGTGAAGGCGCGCCCATGTTTAGGCTCAACATTCCGCGAGCCAAGCAACGTGGCATCGCTTTTCGAGGTGCCTACCGGTCTCTTGCCATCCTTGAAGACCTATATTTGGTGCTTCGGCAGCAGCATCGACAGTCCGTCGCCGCAGTTTTCGAGGCGATTGGGGGGACGGTTGATCCTGCCTTGGTAGGTGAGGTGCCGATCTTTCTCAATCGCAAGAAGCTTGAGGATGTTGGAAATTTAGACGAGCTCACCGACTATCTGATGGGTGGCGCGCCAGATCAACTGCATGCAAAAATTGACTCGCTCGATTCCGCTCTACAGCGTTGCGCGAAGGCGTCGACTGCGCACTCGGAGCGTACTGGTGAGTTTATTCGTTTTTCCGCACTGCGATTCCGACACACGCGAGGCACGAAGCTTCGCCGAGAGGGATTCGGTGCATTCATCATCGCCGAGTTGCTGGATCATTCCGACACCCAGAACGTCCACGTGTACACGGAGAACACCGCTCAAGAGGCGGTAGTCATCAATGAGCTAGTGGGTGCTCGACTCGCTCCCTTCGCGCAAGCCTGCCTCGGCAAGCTTGTCCACTCTGAACGTAAGGCAGTTCGCGGTGACGATCCGCGGAGCCGTGTGCCGAATGATCGTCAACACGCGGTGGGGACCTGCGGTAACTATGGATTCTGCGCTAGCGGCTACCGAGCCTGCTACACATGCTTTCACTTCCAGCCGTGGGTCGACGGGCCGCATGAAGAGGTGCTGGTGGACCTATATGCCGAGAAGGAGCGCACCCGGGAGGCAGGCTGTTCCAACGTCATTGTTAATGCTAATGACCAACTGATCCTTGCTGTCGAGCACTGTGTTTCGATGTGCAAGGATGCGAGGGCTCAGATGCTCGACGCGAATCTGTTGGAGGCGGGCACCCATGGGTGATGTCGTCCAGTTCGTTCCCCGCGCTGAGCGCGAAGCCAGCGGAAACCTTGCCGACTTCATACGCTTGGCAAAAGAGGGTCTGACTGCCTTCGCGAATGGTGGCGCTTGGGATCGCGACAAGTGGCAGCAAAACGAGACCATAGTCGTCTTCGCGACGAAAACAGCACCTCTGAACTCATACTCTTTCACGCCCTTCGTCGAACCATTCATGCAGTTCGCAAAGGCATACATTCGATACAGATATAGCCACAGGCCAGTCAAGAGCTTGGCAATGATGCTCCAAGCACTTCGCTGCGTGGAGGCAGGATTGCTGGCGGCTTGCGGCCGAGGAGATGTCGGACTCCTGAGTGGTGCGGTAATGGACGTTTGCGCCAACAAGTGCAAGGAGTTCTACTCCAGCGAGGACGTGCACCACAAAACCGGGCTCCAACTTCAAGCTGTATTCGACTTCTTACGTGAGAAGAGCCTTGTCCCGTCGTTGCCGGCTTGGAAGTCTCCTTTCAAGAAGCCGGTGATCCTGACCGAGGATCTCGGAGAAGCGGGGCAGGCCCATCGCATGGAAAAGCTTCCCACCAATGAGGCAATGCTCGCAGTTGCTGACGTGTTTGCCCAGGCCGACGATCCGGAGAGTCAGTTTTACTCATCAATCTTCATCCTGCTTATGGCCGCGCCAGGCCGCGTCTCCGAAGTGCTGAAGCTTCCTATTGACTGCATCCAGTGGGAGGAAGATGACGACGGTAATCTTCAGATGTTCCTGCGTTGGAATGCGGCCAAGGGCAAAGGAGCGACGAAGAAGTGGGTCGTGCCTGTCATGCATGACGTCGTGAAAGAGGCCGTCCGGCGCCTGATCGAAATCGGTGCTCCTGCACGTGAGTTAGTCAGGAAGGCGTTCGAAGGCTCCACGTCTTCGTCTGAAGATGTCGGCACGTCCAATCTCATCAAAGAATTTGGCGGCTTCTACTGGCCCTTCCTTGATGAGAAGAGGGTGCTGACGACCTGGAGTGCTCTGTGCCTGCATCGAGAGAATGAATTCAGTCGCGAGAAGGAAATTAGGCCAGACTCATGGCGGATTCCAAGCGCTAACGAGGTGAATAAGCGCTTGGGCGCTGGCAGCGGCCACGGCGAATCTCTCTTTGACCGTATGGGCCTGCGGAATTTGGATGGCACGCGCATCACGTTGACATCGCACCAGCTCCGTCATTGGCTCAGCACGATGTCAGAACGGGCGGGCATGGACGACTACAGCCTGGCGCGCTGGGCCGGTCGCGCAAAGGTTTCCGACAACCGTCATTACGACCATCGCTCGCCGGAGGAACGCCTAGAGGCTGCCCGTGGGCTGCTTCCGATGCAGCCTGCCCCATTGCTCGAGCGCATCAAGCAGCGTCAACCGGTGACGTATCAGGAACTTGGGACTGATCGGCTGGGAGCGGCCAAAGCCACGCTCTATGGCATGTGCGTGCACGACTACGCCATGGCACCGTGCCAGAAACAGCGCGAATGCATGACCTGCAAGGAGCATGTTTGCATCAAGGGTGATCACGTTGCGCTAGACCGGATTCGCCTCTTGGAGGCGCAGACGGAAAAACTGCTCCAGCAGGCCATGAAAGCTCATGAGGATGGCGACTTTGGTGCCGACCGCTGGGTGGACAATCACAAGTGGAAGCTCGCGCACGTCAAGGCAATGAGGATCGCATTGGAGCATCCCAATGTTCTGGAGGGAGCGGTCCTCAGGATTCCGGATGGGCACGATCCTTCTCCGGTTCGCCGTGCTCTCATGGATCTTGGCGTTGTCGAAGTGCCCTCCATGGATGCGCTTGGTCCGAAAATGATTGCCTTGGCTCTTACCTGACCCGCCATGCCAAAGAAGATCATCACCAAGGCAACGCTGCCAAAGATAATGCGTGAGCTGGATCGCTGGGACGGCAAGCTCACTTGGCCGCTATTCTGCGAGCGCGCCGCAAAGGTGCTGGACGTGCCTTCGATCTCGAAGCACACGATGTACCTTTATCCTGCCGTCAAGGAGCGGTTTCAGCAGCGTCAAAAGGATTTGCGTGAGGCGAGAGATGCGCTCCCGAGAGATTTCACGTTGGACGCCGCTATCCGCCGCATCACTGACTTGGAAGCGCAGGTTAAACGGTTAGAGGACACCAACAATCTGCTTCTTGATCAGTTTCGTCGATGGCAATACAACGCCTACGCGAACAACGTTCGTATGGACTTGCTTGCATTGGACAAGCCGTTGCCTGAGGTGAACCGTTCTGGTCGCCGGAAAGGTGAAAAGAAGAAGAGAGAGAATAGCGAGCAGTGACCTGGAAGTGGTCTCTTTTGAGAGGTCACGGCAGCTCCGCCGGTCGCAATGCACGCTACTGAGTAGTAGAGCCTCGGTTCGGACCGATCAGAATCGGCTGCCGGCTCTTATCGGCGCCTTGCAGGAAGGGATCCGGACACTGAAAGAGCGGTGCGCGCAAGAAGACCAAGCTACGCACGGTCGATCTGTTCGAGGTGTGGTGCGCATTGCTGTACGTAGTGCTCTTAAGTCGAACCTAACATTCGCTTGGATGAGACGGGGATCCTGTAGTGCTGTTCCTGCGCGCTATAGCCTGCAGCGGAGTGCGCCCCTCCGACCATGTGCGGCTGCTGTAGCCGATTCACCGCAACCGCGTGATGCAGATAGGCGCTAAAGATCTGAAGTGCGCTTCCCTCGCCGTCCCGTGGAGATTCAATGGCGTAGGAGGAGTTAGGGTCGGTGGTCACATCGCCGTGGACGTTCGGATCCGTTCCGGCAACGCATGAGAAGGACCAGGCGGGGCCGTCTAGAACACAGATGCAGTCGGGCAACTGTTCAATTTCCTCAATCCCAAGCTGCTTGAACAGTTCGCCGGAGTTCATCGCTTCAGGCAGCTTTCGGAGGGCGCGCGCAGAATATGCGATTACTCCCGCAAAGTACGTATTGCGGCGGATGGATGCAGCTTCCATCACGTCGACCGCAGATTTGATGTTCTCAAGGGCCTCGACCAGGCTGCCCGCCCAGCGGTAGTGTCGCCCCTTGGGGGTGAGAAACGATGGGCTGGTACTCATCCGGACGGTTTCTCTCACTATTTCTAGAGAGCTCTTGACCTCAATGATCGCAGCAACGGATTCAGGCCTAACGATCGAAAATTCATCGGCGCGTAACAGCGGGGTAAAGTCCTGCTTGTCATGCGCGAGGCAGTCGATCTGACGCGAGGATCGATCAACCTGATTGTCTTGCTCTCGATCATGATCGGTCACGAATCCGCTGGTAACCAGGAAGCGTGATGGGAGATGCTGCTTGAGGAACTCTCGCAGACTCGCTTCCCGATATGCTCCCAGCGTGCCCGGGTGGCTGGTGAAGAGGCTGATCCTCTTCCCGTCAGCAAGGAGTTTCTGGGCTTCCAGGCGGTAGGACGTTGAGACGCTCATTGTTCCGATGACTCCAAATGGGGCGTCCTCTCTGCCGGGGCGGGTTGAGGAGCTTGATGGACTACTGCAAAGGACGGCTTGCTCCCGCTTCCTCTCCATTGGAAGGAGAGGGGGCTGGCTCTCCAAGCTCCTTCAGCGAGGCCTGAAACGCCGCTATCGGCGTGAACAGCTTGAACTTTAGCCTCCGAGTTCAGAGAACGCGATCAGGATGCCCATGCCTGCCGCATCTTGGCCTCGGTGGCCGGCTCAGGTTTCGCATGATATGCGTTGGTTATCGGGCTGCATGCTTTTTATGAAGGCCTGCTTGCTCGTAACTTGATTTCTCGACCGTCTCGGACAATTCAAACTCGCCATTTATCGGGTACACCGCTGTTCTCAAGGGCTCTCAACTTGGAGAACTCGCAAGTAGCGAAGGATGAGTCAGGAGCTGCCGGATTCCCAGGTCAAAAAAAGGAATGCGCACTGTTGTTCCACGGTATTTGCCATTGCTCCGGCGAGTTGGAGTCCTCCAGTATCTGGTGGCATCAAAGCTGGGTTGCTCGGATCGCCTGATAGTCCTCGAGCGGACATGTCGATATGACCTATGCGCAGAAGCAACTGATGCTTGAGATGAGAGGGCGCTGGGTCTGTGCGAATCCTTGGACCACCGTGGCGACTATTGATCGATGGCCCTAGAATTGGTTCCTAAAAGCCACTTTCAGGATGAGGACAAGGGATGTCTGCCATGCTTCAGTCGGATGAGTTCCCGTGGGAAGAGCTGATCGCGGACCAAGGACTGGCTCCGACGAACATCGTACTGACGGCTAACACTGGCCGCGCGGAGCGGGTGGCCAAACTGGTCAACCTGATGCTGATCTCCACGGTCGACTCGGGGGAGGCTGCATTCAGTCAGGTCTGTGTTCTATTGCCCCCTGATGTTCCGGATACGATCCATCAAGACGTGATGAATGACATGGCTCGGCGCCATGGTGGATCCGATGAGGTTCACGCACAAGCTGTGTCAGGGCGCCTCCATGTTCACCGCGTTACGTCCCTGAATGCCGCTGAGCTGGTCGCGTTAATTACAGACCTTCCTGATGGAAGCTTTGCCATTGTCCTCGACGCGTCAAGGTATCGTGCGCCAGACGCGGCCAGCATAAGCTCATCATTTGGGCTGCCGGAGGACCGGTGGATTCCATCCTTGATCTGGCTGGCGGATGCGTGTATCGAGCGTTCATCAGCTCCCAGATGTGTTCTGATCGATGCGGGTGCGTCACCGCCACAGTTGGAGCGTAACATTGATGCCTTCCGGGATCTTGACTGCCTGGTGTGGGCGGTTGGCGGTCAGGCCGCGGTAGCTGATGACGAGATCCTCAGATTCAAGCGATGGGTTGCCCGAGTCAAGCGAGGGGATGTCCTGACTGTCCTGGATGAAGTTGACGTTCTTGAAGCCACGTCCAACCAGTCAAAACTCATAATGAAGGCTGACCTTCTGCATAAGGGCGGAAGGTCGTCTCGTGCCGCGGAGCTTCTTCAACCCCTTTGGGCCTCTGCGGAACGTCTTGCTCCGTTTGTAGGAATTCGATTAGCTGCCATCGCAGTTGCTGGTGGGGACAGGGTAGGCGCAGCGGTGTTTCTAAACGGGTGCGCCGCCAAACTTGACGATCCTCAGATGATGGAGGATGCCCTTGACCTGGCACAAACGCTACAGTCCGAAACGGTGACGCGTCATTGTTTGTCCTGGTTGGCCCGGTACCAGCCTGATTCGGCGGCGCTACAAGAGCATCAGCTGCAGGCCATGCTTGTCGCCTGTCGTGACGGGGGCACGATCCAGTGCAATGACATTGCAGGTCTCCCCCTCACGGCCTATGTCGATCTCATTCTTGCCAGCGTTCATCGCCAAGAGGTTCCGGACTACTCTGCAACTATTTCAGGTCTTGGGACAGAGTGGGAGCATCTTCACAGTGAGACCGTACTTGCGTGCGCACTTGATGCGATGCGACGAGACCTGCCCGTTCAGGCGGCAATGCTTGTGGTCGGCCTGCCTCCGGTGGCGGGGCGCGTCAGTGCCTCGAGCCAGCTTCTACTCTGGACAATTGAGCGCTTGCTGATCGCTGGACAAGGGGATCATCGTGAACTCATCAGCGATGCCGTCCTGTGGGCGCTCAGGTACTTGGCTGCTCACCCTGCTGATACGCAGGTTCGTGAGCGGCTTGACGAGCTTCTTTCCATTGATAGTGCTGGCGTGAATGGCATCGCACTGCTGGCTCACGCGGTTCTCCGACTCATTGATATCCAGCAGGTGTCCGAAACCTCCCTCCACCGGCCTTCAGTGCCGGCGGGGGCGTGGCAGGATGAGGAGTGGCTGGGCTTCTACCGTTCGGCCACGGAATGGATCACCCAAGATGGGGTCGTGGACCTGGCGACGGTGCGCCTTCCGATAGAATTACTTACGCTGAGTGCTGATGAGGTACTGGCAAAGCTCAAGGTGCTGGCACAGTATGTCGTCGAGCAAGAGCAGCCTGACGATTACGCCGTTCTGAATCAGATGTTGATGATCGCGTTCGCGGTAGTGCCGCATGCGGACAACTCGAGCGCGGATCTTGAGCTGCTCAGGTTGGTGGCTACACGGCTGGTCATTACCGGTCAGGCCCAGCTTGCCCGCGACCTGGTCGAGTCGGGTTTGTCTGCCACGCATGATGATCCTCATCGACTTCGTCTTGCGTGGCATGCCTATGGCGATGTGTTCCATCGGATGCAGGACCATCCAAGGGCACTGCTTTCCTTCGGTTGCGCGGTCGCGAGCGGTGGAGATATCGGGCTGGAGCAGGCGTACTATGAGAGCGTTGCCTTGGCAAGAGCCCTGCGCGACATCGGGCTGTTTGACGTCGCTCACGCGCTCTTGGCGCGCTGTGAGGGGCTGATTTCCCGAATGGGGGCTGGGGAGGACATGGCTCATCGATTGCAGACACTGCGGCTCGGTGTTCGCCTTGGCGAACTGCATTCTCTGAGAGCAGAGCTGGGGCATTGGATACCGCTACTGAGTGAACTATCAGCCAATCTTCGCGAGGTCATGCGCAGGGATGATGAGATCACCACGGTACTTCTACTTCTCGTCCAATCACGCGATCGCGTTCTGCTGCTTGGCGGGGAAGTGCCCTCGTCAGTTGATGAAATCATACAGCAGGCCAGCGCAATGGCCGGCGCGATCACTCAGGATCTATTGCTTCTGGCTGAGAACGCAGCCCCGGGTAGGGACCGACTCGTTTCCTATGCGCAGCTTGCTCAACGTGCACGGTATTCGGGCGATGTCGGCTTCGATGTGCAGCGTTTGGTTCGCGCGGCCCGAGCTCAACTTGCCCAGGAAGAGACGCTCGCCGACGCAGAGCTGGCTGCGTTCGCGGTGGAGGCTACCTCCGATCATGCCATTCTAGTGCCTGGCGCAGTTGGCCAGCGCTGGCTTCCGTCCACCCTCGACGAACCGGCTGAGACGATCAATCTCTTGTCCCAGCAGGGGCTTCAGGTGGAGTTGCTCGCCCTCGATAGCGCTGACCGCCTCATCCGCGTCAGCGGTGTGGACGGACGGATTCTGGTGAATCGTGAGGATGGGGTGTTCTCCGCCCGCGGACTCGATGCATGGTCCATCGTATATCCATATGCCTTTGGCATAGACAGTGATGATCCCAATCTGTTCCATACCAGTATGCGCGAGTTGGGCCTGTCCAGTAGCATCGGGGCTCGCACCGTTTTTGTAATGGACACCCGGCTGCAGAGCATTCCCCCGCAGCTATTGGTCGTTGAAGGAGAGTTCGTCGGTAATCAGGCCTCTATTGCGGTGGCCCCTTCCTTGGCGTGGCTGCGAGGTGCAACGACCTCAAGCCCGCTTCAGTACGGACCACCGGCAGCTTGGATATCAACCGCCGTATCCGACGGTGAGGACGGTACGCTGTGTAGGGTGGCTGATCGCCTGAACGAGACTTTTGTCCAGCATCAGATTCAGCTGGATACCGGCGCCGAGCCACCTCCCAGCCTGCGAGCTGCCCAATTGGCGATCGTCGCCGCTCACGGCGGGCTGGATCCCGGTGCACGCTTCTTCCAGGTTGTGTCGGACGAGTCGGCGCTGAGAATCAGCTCATTGGACCTTGCTCGAGCGCTTGAGAGGGTCGGGGTGGCGATTCTTTTTGTATGCAGCGGTGGGCGGCAGAACGCTCATCCGGCAGCGAACACCACCGTGGGACTACCGAAGCAGCTTCTCAGTCGCGGAACACGTGCGGTCATCGCATCGCCTTGGCCTTTGGACTCTCGTGTGCCGTCGCACTGGCTCCCGGCGTTTCTTCATGCATGGAATGAGGGCGCCCGACTGATCGATGCAAACGCGGATGCAAATCGGGCGGTCGCCCGGCAAATGGGTCATGAGCCACGCGATGCGCTGGCAATGACGCTTTACGGCAACCCTCTTCTGTGCAAGGGTGACCTGCCGCTTTCTGAATAGAGGTGACGGCAAGTGCGGGGTAACTCCCTGGCTCGATGGGTAGGGCATGGACCGCAGTATTCTTGAACGTCTAGGGGGCAAAGAGACTTTGGCGATTGCCTCGACGTGCAAACGCACACCTGGACACTCGCTTAGCTCGACTCACGGCCTGAAGCGACCACTTGCATGCTCACTGCTGTAAACCTGCAGCAGATACGTTCTGGCCATTTCGGCAGGGTCGATAGTCAACGTTGGCTGACGGGGCCTTTGCTCCTGTCCAGAGCTCGCTCTCTTCAGGAGAGTCGCTTGGTCCATCTCTTGGTCAGTGACAGGATGCCCACTCCGACCGGATGCGCATTGAGTTAGGCCCAAGTGATGACAGATGCGATCATTGAGTCGGAGAGGACATAGCTTAGAGAGGCCCTGCGGCTTACCAATGGACGACGCTCACGCCGCCTTTGAGGCTCTTGAGAAATTGGATGGGGCACTATCGCCGGCCCTCGCCGCAGCAGTGGTTCGCTTGGTCCAGTCCAAGCATGCATACGACGCTTTGGCAAGAAGGGGCGACCCTTTGGCTGCGATTGCTGGGAGTCGCCTGGGGTTCTGGCAGAACGAGCACTCTGTACCTGGTGCTGTCAACTTCTTCCACGGAGTGGCGCTAGTGCCTGCGGTCCACATCATTTAGGGCATTTTTCCCTTTTATTTCATATAGATAGAAAAATTACTGCTCATTTAGAGTGGCCATACAGCATGAGATGTCTGCCAGCATCGCTGATCAACTACCGCACAACAGATGCATCACCTCTACAGCTAACGTCATGTTGATCACGACGAACCAGCCATCTATCCAACGTTGCAGGCTAATGCCCAGCGTCGCGGTGCGGAGCTGCTCGGATCATTTGTGATGGATTTCCCCTTCCAAGCCCAATGGTGCCGTGAAATCCATCGCCGGCGCCTTCCCTATAAGGCCTATTGCGGCAGGGCATAGAGGCCCAGTAGTCACTGTTGTCCCCTTCAGTGTTTATAGGTCCTGAAGGGGTCACACCACGTTGTTCACTACCAGCCACCACGTGTCGTTGAAATAGAATGCAGACGTGCGGCCGGCAGGCAGTCGGCTGCCAGACCGTCGGCCGAGGCGGGGCTGTTAGGCCTCCCTCGCACCGAACGGTCGAGATGACATGAGCATCGCCCGCCTATGTAGGCCAACTATTTATTCAATCGGCGCATCGCGGAAGGGTGCGATGAGTGAAACGGGAGTAGCATGACTCATCTGCTCCCCCAGGCCAGAGGGATGATCTACCCAATCGCCAGTGACGCCACCAGCCTGGAAGGACCTGCTCTGCGCGCGTTTACCAAGATGGCAGAAGTTTGGAAACTAAGCGCTCATGAGCAGTCGGCAATCCTGGGTAGGCCCATCGACGTTGCTTGTGCACAGCTAGAGGCGGGAGTGACTGACGGCCTTTGGCCAGAAACACTCGAGCGAATCAGCTATGCGCTCGGCATATACCGGGCACTGCACATCCTCTTCCCTGATCAGCAGCAAGCTGACAGCTGGCTACGACGCCCCAACTGCGCAGCACCGTTCAAGGGGACCCCGGCCTTGGCCTTCATGTGCTCTGGTCAACTCAACGACCTTGCCACTGTTCGTGACTATCTAGAGGCCCAGGGAATCGCCGCCTCCCTGACAGCTCCGACGACGTCCAGCAGTCTGTGACCGAGCACCACTAAGAAAGTCGGGACTATAACCACCACCTCGTCACAACCACCAAACCGCATAGCCGATACGTGAGACGAACGAAGACGATGGATCCTGTTCATTTTGCAGTCTTTGATGGCTTACCTTCTGTGCCCGCCAGGCCTGTCCAGAACAAATTCTTTCCAAATCCAGTCCAGTTGGCATCGTTCTTAAGAGCCGCGTAAAGTTCTGCAGAGACAGGATAGTCCACTGGGGACGGAGCATGCCGATCGAACGTATTGTTATCGATAACTTCAAGTCTTTTCGTCACCTCAATCTGCAGCTCAATGCGCACATGAACCTTGTGGTTGGTGACAACGAGGTGGGAAAGTCCACCTTGCTGGAAGCGATCCACGCAGTAATAACTGGGCAGCTGTATGGTCGCAACCTCACCTACGAGCTCACACCCTATCTTTTTCACCAGCCAACGGTGAGGGAGTACTTAGCGGCTCTGCGCGCAGGAACGCCTGCGTCACCGCCCAGGATCTCCATTGAAGCCTATTTGGGGAACGATCCCGCGCTGGCGTCTTTGCGCGGCACCAACAACTCATTAGGTCTAGACAGTGCAGGCGTCCGATTGCTGGTCGAGCTTAGCGATGACTATCGCGAGGAATTCAACGCCTACCTACAGCAACACCAGGGCGCGACCAGCCTCCCAGTGGAGTACTACACGGTGCGCTGGTACTCCTTTGCCAACAACGGCGTCACCGCTCGTACCATCCCGTTCGATTCAACTATCATCGACACCCACGGTATCAAGACACTGTCCGGAGCCGATCGCTATATCGCCAGCATCATCGAACAGGCGCTTACCCCAGCGCAGCGCGTTTCGCTATCTTTGAGTTTTCGCCGCATGCGGCAAAGCTTCTCGGAAGAGGACGACGTTGCCGCCATTAATGCTTATCTCACTCAGCACACAGGAGACATCAGTCACAAAGCACTGACGGTTGGCGTGGACTCTTCACCGCGCTCAACGTGGGAAACAAGCTTGTCACCGTACCTGGATGAGCTTCCTTTCACCCAAGCTGGCAAGGGTGAGCAAAGCGCAGTAAAGATGAAGCTGGCTATGCATGCTGCAGGGTCGGCGCATGTACTGCTGATCGAAGAGCCGGAGAACCACCTCTCCTTCTCTGGCATGAGCCAGCTGATTGACAAGATTTCAGCGCTCTCCACGACGCAGCAGGTGGTCATCGCAACCCACAGCAGCTTCGTTCTGAACAAGCTGGGCGTGGACAACGTGATCCTGTTCAGCGCCCAAGGCCAGATGAAACTGGATCAGTTGCCGCATGATACGCACGATTACTTCATGAAGCTTCCTGGTCATGACACGTTGCGACTGATTCTGGCCAAGCAGGCAATTCTGGTGGAGGGCCCGTCCGACGAGCTGATCGTGCAACGTGCCTACTTTGATCACCACGGCGTAGCGCCATTGGCGCGCGGCGTGGACATCATCTCGGTCAAATCACTGGCGTTTAAACGCTTCTTGCAGATTGCGGAGCGCCTGCGTATTCAGGCCAGAGTCGTCACCGACAACGATGGTGATATCGCGCTGGTGCAAGAGCGATATGCCGACTTCCCCAATGCCATCTTGGACCGGCCAGCCTTTCGTAGACATCCGGTTGCCATAATTGATGGCAATGACCGAGGTGTTTATGGGCAACAGCAA
>NZ_JAPTFX010000049.1:0-29686 GCF_030985895.1 Stenotrophomonas sp. Sm6012
CCGTTGGTCCGCACACTGCTGTAAAGCCGAGCCTACGCTCGGCTCCGCACACTGACCGGAAAGCAGCCGAGCATGGCTCGGCTCTACAGAAGGCAATGCCAGCTCATCAAGGCCGCAGCAGCACCTTGCCGTTGCGACCCGAGCCGCCCGCGGTCTTCGCTGCCTGGGCAATGTCATCCAATGCGAAGACCCGCTCCACCGGCAGGGTCAGTTCGCCGCCGGCGGCGCGCTTCAGCAGTTCGCCGACCAGCCGCCGCTTGTCCTCCACCGCCATCGCCTGGCTGACCTTGCTGCCCCAGAAGCCCTTCACCGTGGCCTCCTTGTAGATCAGGCCACCGGCGGGGATGTGCATCGGCTGGCCGCTCATCACGCCGAACGAGACCAGGGTGCCGTGGTGGCCAAGCAGGTCGACCAGGTCGCCGCTGGCGTCGCCGCCGATGGAATCGACCGCGGCCGCTGCCTGTGCTTCGCCCGTTGCTGCGCGTACGCGATCCTTCCAGCCGTCCACCGAGGTATCGAATACATGATCGATGCCGAGTGCCTGCAGCTGCGCGACCGCGTCGGCGTTGCGCACCAGGTTGGCCACGTGCACGCCGCGCGCCCGCGCCAGCATCGCCAGCGACTTGCCGACGGCCCCGTTGGCGGTGTTCTGCACGATCCACTGGCCCGGCTCGACGTGCAGGAACTCCAGCAGCATCAGCGCGCTCAGCGGCATCGCGATCAGCTGTGCGGCCATCTCGTCGGCGATGGCGTCCGGCATCGGAATCACCATGCGCGCCGGTGCGATGAAGGCTTCGGCCCAGGTGCCGTGCACCGAGGCGGCGGCCACCCGCTGGCCGATCTGCAGGCCGTCGACGCCTTCGCCGAGGGCATCGATTACGCCCAGGGCTTCGCTGCCAGCAATGGCCGGCAGCGTCGGCTTGTAGCCGTACAGGCCACGCACGGTCAGCAGGTCGTGGTTGTGGATCGAGGCCAGCACGGTGCGGATGCGCACCTCGCCGGGGCCGGGTTCGGGCAGGGCCACATCGGCAACGGCAAGGACGTCGGCCGGGTCGGCGAAGGAAGAGTACTGGGCAGCGCGCATGGGCGGTGTTCCGGGGAAAGTGGAGGTTGTATCGAACTGGGGACGAGGACGCGGTCGACAAGGCGTCGCCGCTGCAACACGGCATCCTGCGACGGATCGTCGCGTCATGTCGTGATTACCTCATCTTGTGTTGACGGCTCGGAATATCCCCACTATGTTGTGGCCGTCACTCCCGGTCAGCCGCCGCCGCCGGACATGCAGCAAACGTCCCGCGGCCCGCCCCTGAAGGCTTGCCGTGTCGACGCGGCCGCCATCGCGCGGACACAGGTCGCCCCCCACGGCCCGGATACCGGCCGCAGGCGCAGGCTCTTGCCGACGACCTGATGATCCCGTGCGTTGGCATCCCACCCCGATCGCCCCGTGCGCCGGTATCGCGTGCAGGGCTGCCACGGCATCGACGCCGCTGTGCGTGCGAGCCTGGAGACGCAGGACCATGACCGACAACACCTACCGCGCGGCCGATCTGGCCGGCGCTGGCGACGCTTTGCGCGCCGGTGGCGAGCGCGTGCCGACCTGGATCACCAAGGAAGCCGGCAACCGCCGCCTGCCGTTCGACGCCGAGCGCCTGCAGCGCAGCATCGATACGGTGCACGCGGAGTTTCCGCAGCTGGATGTGAGCGACTATCGCCGTGTGGTGCAGGCGATGGTCGAGCGCAAGCCGAGCCTCAGTGCCGATGACCTGGTCGACCTGCTGATCCGCGAGGCCGAATCGCGCGTGGATCTGGTCGCGCCGGAGTGGGAGCAGTTCGCCGCACGCATCTACCTGCGTCGCCTGTACAAGCGCGCCAGCCGCAACCGCTTCTACGACGTCAGCCTGAAGTACGGCTCCTACGTGGGCCTGCAGGAAAGCCTGGCCGACCGTGGCATCTACAGCAACGACATCCTGCGCTGCTATTCCAAGGAAGAGCTGCAGCAGGCCGGCGAGATGATCGAGCCGGAACGCGATCGCCTGTTTGCCTACAACGGCCTGTACCTGCTGGCCACGCGTTACCTGGCCAGCGACCGCAGCCGCGAGGTCTATGAACTGCCGCAGGAGCGCTGGCTGACCATCGCGCTGTACCTGATGCAGGAAGAAAAGCCGCGGGAGCGGCGCATGCAGCTGGTCGGCGAGGCCTACTGGGCGCTGTCCAACCTGTACATGACGGTGGCCACGCCGACCCTGGCCAACGCCGGCAAGGTCGGCGGCCAGCTGTCCAGCTGCTTCATCGACACGGTGGATGACAGCCTGCAGGGCATCTATGACTCCAACACCGATATCGCGCGCGTGTCCAAGCACGGTGGTGGTGTGGGCGCCTATCTGGGCTACGTGCGCAGCAGTGGCGCACCGATCCGTGGCGTGCCCAATTCCTCCGGTGGCGTGGTGCCGTGGATCAAGCAGCTCAACAACACCGCCGTCTCGGTCGACCAGCTCGGCCAGCGCAAGGGCGCGGTGGCGGTGTACCTGGACATCTGGCACCGCGACATTGAAGCCTTCCTGGATCTGCGCCTGAACAATGGTGACCAGCGCCTGCGCGCGCACGATGTGTTCACCTCGGTGTGCGTGCCGGACCTGTTCATGGAAGCGGTCGAGCGCCGTGCCGACTGGTACCTGTTCGACCCGCACGAAGTGAAGAGTGCCAAGGGCTGGTACCTGCAGGACTTCTACGATGAGAAGCGTGGCTCGGGCAGCTTCCGCGACCGCTATGCCGAACTGGTGGCCGATGAGCGCATCAGCCGCCGCACGGTGAAGGCGATCGACCTGTTCAAGCGGATCATGCTCAGCCAGCTGGAGACCGGCAACCCGTTCCTGTTCTACCGCGACGAGGTCAACCGCAAGAACCCGAACAAGCACGCGGGCATGGTCTATTCCAGCAACCTGTGCACCGAGATCCTGCAGAACATGAGCCCGACGCGGATGATCCAGGAGATCGTCAGCGGCGACCAGATCGTCACCACCCGCCGCGCGGGCGACTTCGTGGTCTGCAACCTGTCCTCGATCAACCTCGGTCGTGCGATCAGTGCGCCGGATGACCTGCTGGCCACCGACGTGCTGGAGCGCCTGATCCCGATCCAGGTGCGCATGCTCGACAACGTGATCGACCTCAACGCGTTGCCGGTGCCGCAGGCCACGATCACCAACCGCAAGTACCGCGCCATCGGCCTGGGCACCTTCGGCTGGCACCACCTGCTGGCGCAGCAGGCGATCCAGTGGGAATCGCCGGATGCCGAACAGCTGGCCGACCGCCTGTACGAGCGCATCAACTTCCTGACCATCCAGGCCAGCGCGCAGCTGGCCAAGGAGAAGGGCAGCTACCCGATGTTCGCCGGCAGCGACTGGCACAACGGCCGCTACTTCAGTGACCGTGGCTACAGAGGCGCGGACTGGGACAGCCTGGCCCGCGAGGTCGCCACGCACGGCCTGCGCAACGGCTGGCTGCTGGCGGTGGCGCCGAACATGAGCACCGCGCAGATTGCCGGTTCCACCGCCTCGATCGACCCGATCTACAGCGCGTTCTACTACGAGGAAAAGAAGGACTTCCGGCGGCCGGTGGCCGCGCCGGGCCTGTCGCTGGAGACCTGGCCGTACTACGAAAAGGGCGCCTACAAGGTCGACCAGTTCGCCAGCGTGCGCCAGAACGCGCGCCGCCAGCGCCACGTGGACCAGTCGATCAGCTTCAACCTGTACGTGCCCAGCACGATCCGCGCCAGCACGCTGCTGGAGCTGCACCTGAGCGCGTGGCGCGAAGGCTTGAAGACCACCTACTACGTGCGCTCCAACGACATCGACATCAGCGAATGCGAGTGGTGCGCGAGCTGAGCAACGGTAGTGCCGGCCGCTGGCCGGCAACACGGTAGAAAGAAAACGAAGGCAGAAAACCATGGCAACCCCCCTCGACCGCATCAAGATCCTCGAACCGCGTCATCCCAACCGCAGCACGGGCATCATCAACGGACGCACCAGCGGCATCCTGAACTGGAACGACATTCCGTATCCGTCGTTCTATCGGGCCTACAAGGAACTGTCGACCAACTTCTGGATCCCGGACGAAGTCGACATGAAAGCCGACGCGCGCCAGTACGGCGAGCTGTCCGGGCGCGAGAAGAATGCCTACGACTCGATCATCGGACTGCTCGCCACGCTGGATTCGCCGCAGACCCGCTTCATCTACAACGTGGCCGAGTACATCACCGATCCGGCCGCGCATGCCAACGCGGCGATCATCGGCCAGCAGGAGGTGATCCACAACGAGAGCTACAGCTATGTGCTGGCCTCGATCACCGACCTGCCGAACCAGAACCGCGTGTTCGAGCTGGCGCGCACCCATCCGACCATCATCAAGCGCAACGCGCCGATCATGGGCGCGTATGACGACTTCATGCGCGAGAAGACCGCCGAGACGCTGCTGAAGTCGCTGATCCAGTCCTCGATCCTGGAAGGCATCAACTTCTATTCCGGTTTCGCGTACTTCTACAACATGGTGCGGCAGAACCGCATGACCGGCACCGGCAAGATCATCAGCTTCATCAACCGCGACGAGCTGGCCCACACCAAGTTCATCAGCGAGCTGATCCGCGCCATCATCGGCGAGAACCCGGAGCTGCAGACCAACGAGCTGACCGCCTATGTGCACCAGGCGTTCGAGCATGCCATCGAGCTGGAGACCGAGTGGTCCTCGGAAGTGCTGGATGGCATCGACGGCATCGATGTGGAGGAGATGACACGCTACGTGAAGTACCGGGCCAACAAGATGGCCGGCATGCTCGGCATCGAGCGCCTGTACAGCGACACCACCGACAACGTGATGCCGTGGATCAAGGCCTACGCCGACAACTTCACCGAGACCAAGACCGACTTCTTCGAGATGCGCAATGCAAGTTACAAGAAGACCAACGTCGACAACGGCTTCGACGACCTCTGAGCCCAGCGCGGCGCTGCGCATCCTGCTGGTGGTGGCCTCGTTGAGTGGCAACACCCGCGAGCTTGGCCGGCAGATCGCCGGGCGCTGCCGCGCTGCGGGTCATGTCGTTCACTGGCAGGAGGCGGATGACCTGCGCCAGGCGCCGTCCTTGGCGGCCGACGAGGCCGACCTGGTGCTGCTGGGCTGCTGGACCGACAACGCCGGCCGCACGCCTGCGGAAATGAAGGCGTGGGTGGCCGGCATCGCCGAGCGCGGCGAGCGGCCGCGGCAGCTGGCGGTGTTCGGAACCGGCGAGACACAGTGGGGGCAGGAGTACTACTGCGGCGCCGTGCACCGCTTGATCCGTTACTTCCGCAGCGACTACCCGCCGCTGGAGATCGAACAGATGCCGCATGGCGAGCGCCATGCCGCGGCCATCGAGGCCTGGACCGATGCGGTCCTGGCCCATTACTGGAGCAACACCGATGCAGATCATCGACGCCACCACGCCTGAGCAGTTCCAGCAGCTGCTGGCCGAGCACCCGCGGGTGCTGGTGGACTTCCACAAGGACCAGTGCCCGGGATGCCGGATGCTGGAAATGTCGCTGCATCGGGTGGCGAACAGTGTGGCGGGGCAGGGCACGACCCTGTTGCGGGTGCAGCTGGAGGTGCTGGGCGAGGCGTTCTTCAGGGAACTGGGGCTGCGACAGACGCCGACGTTGTCGCTGTTCCGTGACGGCGACGAGCGGCAGCGCCTGCCTGGATTCCAATCGCCGCAGCAGATCGAGGCGGCCATCGCGTTGTATCTGTAGGCCGCGATCCCGGCTTTTGTAGAGCCGAGCCATGCTCGACTGCCTTTCGCGCGATGCGCGATGAGTCGAGCATGGCTCGACTCTACAAAGACATCCACGCATGGCGTGGATCTACTGGCCGGCGAAGGTATCCACCAGCAGCTTCACGTTCAACACCACGATCACCAGGGCGATGACCCACGCGATGCTGCCCAGCCAGCGCGGTGCCACCAGTGCGCCCATGGTCATCTCGTCGGTGACGATCCGCACCAGCGGAATGATCGCGAACGGCAGCTGCATCGACAGCACTACCTGGCTCAGCACCAGCAGCTTCACCGCGCCCTGGTCGCCGAACAGCACGATCACCACCACCACCGGAATGATCGCAAGCGCCCGGGTGATCAAGCGCCGCAGCCACGGCGGAAGGCGCAGGTGCAGGAAGCCTTCCATCACGATCTGCCCGGCCAGCGTGGCGGTCACCGTGGAGTTCAGCCCCGAGGCCAGCAGGGCGATCGCGAACAGGGTGGCCGCCGCGCCCACGCCCAGCATCGGTGCCAGCAGCTGGTGCGCCTGCTCGATGTCTTCCACATCAAAGCGGCCGTTGGCATGGAACACCGCCGCCGCCAGGATCAGGATGCTGGCATTGATGAACAGCGCGAGGGTCAGCGCGAGGGTGCTGTCGGTGACCGCCCAACGCAACGCGCTGCGACGCCCTTCATCGGTGCGCGGGTAGGCGCGGGTCTGCACGATGGACGAATGCAGGTACAGGTTGTGTGGCATCACCGTGGCGCCGATGATGCCGATGGCGATGTACAGCGCATGCGGATCGGTCACCACCTGCGCACGCGGGATGAAGCCGGCGAGTACCGCCATCACCGGTGGCGCGGCCATTGCGATCTGCACCACGAAGCAGGCGAAGATCACCATCAGCAGCGCGATCACGAACGCTTCCAGTGCACGGAAGCCGCGGTTCATCAGCAACAGCACCAGCAGCGTATCAAGTGCGGTGATCACCGCACCCCACAGCAGCGGCAGATCGAACAGCAGCTTCAGCGCGATCGCCGTGCCGATCACCTCGGCCAGGTCACAGGCGATGATCGCCGCCTCGCACAGCGCCCACAGCGCCAGGTTCACCGGCTTCGGGTAGCGCGCGCGGCAGGCCTGGGCCAGGTCCATGCCGGTGGCGATGCCCAGCCGCGCCGACAGCGCCTGCAGGATCACTGCCATCAGGTTGGAAATGAGGATGACCGACAGCAGCAGGTAGCCGAAGCGCGAGCCGCCGGCCAGATCGGTGGCCCAGTTGCCCGGGTCCATGTAGCCGACCGAGATCATGTAGCCCGGGCCGAGGAAGGCCAGCAGGCGGAACCACCAATGGCCCTTGTCAGGCACCGCCACCGATGCGTTGAGCGCGCCCAGGCTGGCCGGAGTGGAGGCCGAAGGGTCGCGGGGCGCCAGGGTGTTCATGGGTCCAAAGATAGCTCCTGCTATAGTCATTAGCAATGTGAAACAATCGTCTTTATCGCGTTACTGGTCCAGAATTCAGGTTCAACACCGCAGTACACCGGAAGGACAGGCGCAGGCGTGGGCAAGACCGACGATTCGACATCGCTGAAGAGCACACCCTTGATCGAGGCCGAGCGCCAGGTCGAGAGCTTCCGCCAAGTGCGCGAGGCGCACCGGATGGAGCTGGTGGAGGACTATGTCGAGCTGATCTCGGACCTGCTGGCCGACGGCGGCGAGGCCCGCCAGGTCGACATCGCCACCCGCCTGGGCGTGGCCCAGCCGACGGTGGCGAAGATGCTGCGGCGCCTGGCCCGCGACGGCTGGGTGGTGCAGCGGCCGTACCGTGGCGTGTTCCTGACCCCGGAAGGCGAGGCGCTGGCGCATGCCAGCCGCCAGCGCCATCAGACCGTGGAGCGTTTCCTGCTGGCGCTGGGCGTGGACGCGGATACCGCGCGCCGCGATGCCGAGGGCATCGAGCACCACGTCAGCGAACAGACGCTGGCATTGTTCGAGGCGTTCGTGCGCAAGGCTGAGGGCGGGGCGCTGTAGTGGACGCGCCGGGCCATGCCCGGCGGGTGTCCGTGTGGTGGCGGAATCAGGTGTTCTGTAGAGCCGATGTTCGCGCGACCCTACAATCCAGGCGGACATCGCGCCTGCTGCTGCGCGCACGCTTGCGTCGTCCATGCCTTCAACACCGGCTGCAGTCCTTCGTAGCGCCGGCCTTGCCAGCCATTGGCAAGCACATTGCCATCGGCGTCGATCAGCACAAGATTGGGCGGGCCCAGCCCCGCCAGGGCCTGCAGCGCGGGCATCCGCCTGGCGCGGCGCGGGTCCAGCACCGGCCACGGCATGGCCTGCGCGTGCATGTAGCGCCGCAGCGCGGCCTCGCTTTCGTCCAGGCTGACGTACACCACTTCGGTATCGGCGCCGGCCTCGCGCAGGGCATCGCGTACGCTGCGCAGGGTCGGCACGAAGGCATGGCAGGGCCCGCACCAGTCGGCACCGAAATACAGTGCCACCAGTTTTGGCGGCGCCGGCCACTGCATCGGCCGCAGTGAGCGCTGCTCGGGCCGCATCAACGAGGCCGAAACCTGCGCGTGCAGGTCCGTCGCCATCGCCGGCACAGCGAGCAGCAGCCCAGCGGCCAGCAACAGCGCTCGCAACGCCTCAGAACGCATAGCGCAGGTTGACGTACCACGAGCGCGCAAAACGCGGGCCGTAGACGTAATCGCTGTCACGCAGTGCCCCGGTTTCCAGGTCCTTCTGGCGCTGGTCGAACACATTCTTGACGCCTGCCGCCACCGACACTTCCTGCAGCGCCTGTGCGCCCAGATGCCGGTGCCAGCGCGCACCGAGATCGGTGACCAGGAATGCGCGGGTGCGATGCAGTTCGCCCAGCCGGTTGTTCAGCACCGACATCGGGCCGGTATGGCGCAGTGCCACGAAGGTTTCCCATGGCTCGACAGGCGTCCAGCTGAGCTGGGCCAGCCCGGTCCAACGCGGTGTCTTCAGGTAATCGCGGCTCTCGATGATGGTGCCGCCGCCCTCGCCGGTGTCGTCGAAGATGCGCTGTGGTTCGCGGAAGCGCGAGCGATACCACGAGGCACCGGCGGTCAGCCGCCACTGCGGCGTGGGTTGCCAGCCGAGGTTGGTTTCCGCGCCCAGCACATTGGAGCCGGAGGCGTTGTAGCGCAGTTGGCTCAGTTGCCCGTCATCGCCGCGCTGGATCTCGCCCAGCGCGAAGGTGTCGCGGATACGGGCGTACGAGGCGGTGGCATCCCAGCTCCAGACCGGATTGGCCGGGTCCGACCGCCAATCGAAACCGAACAGCGTGGTCAACGCGCGTTCTTCCTTCAGCCCGTCGGTGTTGCGCACGCGCACCTGTTCGCCGCCGAGGGTATCCACATGCACATCCTCGACGAAGATTTCCGGTGCACGGAAACCGGTGGCGATGCCGGCGCGCCATTTCAGGTTCGGCGTGGCCTGCCAGGCCAGCGCGATGCGCGGCGAGAACACCGCATTGTCCAGTTCGGAGCTCTTGTCCACACGCGCGCCGAGTACAAGGTCGACGTTGTCACGCAGGCTCCACTCGTCCTGCACGAAGGCGCCCAGGTTGTGGAAGCTCGCATCCTCCAGTACCGCAAGGCGCTGCCCGGCGCCGTTGCGGTTGTCGTCGCGCAGCGCCTCATGCTTGTATTGCACACCGAAGGCCAGCGCGTGCGCGCCCAAGCGCCAGTTCAACTGGCTGTCGATGTAGTGCAGCGGGTTATGGGTGCGGCCGTACTGGCGCCACGAACGCGAGGCCGCACTGCCGGCCACGTTCGGGTCCAGCTGCCACGGGTCATAGCCCGGCGCCGATGGATCGGTGACCACGTCGCCGAGGCCGCCATAAAAGCTGTCGCGATCAATATCGGCGAACGCATAGGCCAGACGGAAATCGACGTCGGCGTTGATTTCCTGATCCCAGGAAATGCTGCCACGGCGGTACTTCGTATCCAGCGATTCGGCGATGTTGGCCAGGTATTCGGGCTGGTCCAGGCGGTTGCCGCCGCGGCGGGTTTCGTCGGTCACCTGCAGGTCCAGGCGCAGCCGCGTGCCCGCCGTGGGTGAGTACCAGGCCTGCAGCCCGCCGACCTTGAGGTTCTTGCGGGTGATCTCGGTATAGCCGTCGCCGTTGTAGTCGATGCCGCTGTTCCAGTTGCGCTGTGCGATCACCGACAGCCCGGCGTCGGAATCTTTGGCGACCAGGTCCAGGCGCACATCGGCGTTCTTCTGCGGCGTGCCCTTCAATACATCCACGCCGGCCTGCACATGCCCCCCACTGCGCGCCGGCAGCGGTGGGATCAGGTTGATCACGCCAGCCACCGCGCCCGGGCCATACAGCGCCGAGCCACCGCCCTTGACCACTTCGATGCGGTCGACGAAGCCGGCCGGAATCTGTTCCAGCCCGTACACGCTGCCCAGTGTGGACAGCAGCGGAATGCCATCGAACAAGAGCTGGTTGTAGGCACCGGGCAGGCCCAGCAGCTGCACTTCACTGGTGTTGCAGTTCTGGCAGTTGCTCTCCACGCGCAGGCCGTTGATCAGTTCGGCGGCACGCGAGAAGTCGGTGGCCGCACGCAGTTCGATGTCTTCCTTGCGCAGGACCTCGGTGCGGATCGGCACGTCCGACAGCAGGCGTTCGCTGCGGGTGGCGGTACTGACCTTGACCTGCACGCGGTCCAGTTCGGTCGGCTTCGGTGAGGCGGCCAGCGCCGGCAGCGGCAGGATCAGGGCGATGGCGGCGGCCAGGGGCAGCCGATGGAAGAGCGGGGTGGCAACGTGCATGAGGGTGTCGTCCTTGGGGGGGAAAGGCGGCGAGGGCGACCTGGCTGGGGCATATGAAAGCAGTGGCTTATAGATATAGCAAGAGCTATATAACGAAGCCGCAGCAATTCTGGCGCACAGGCATCCAGGTGGATCATGCAGGTGTTATAACATTACATATCGAGGCCGCGACCCTGCCGGTGGTCATGTAGCGCGATGCACGCTTCGCGTCTTGTCAGCCGCGGCGGAAGGCGGCGGGGGTGCGGGCGCCGACGATGATCATGCGGATCATCGTGGAGATCTGCTCGACCAGTTCCGGGTCGTTCTCCGGAGGTTGGTCCATGGCCGACGCGCCCATCGCGAACACCAGGCGCGTGATCGCCATCGAGACCAGTTCCGGCTTGTGCAGGACCGCGCCGTCGAGGGCGGCCAGGCGCACCAGGTCGTGCTGCAGCTCTTCCTCGAAATAGTGCAGCTCACGCTCGACGGCGTGCTTGAAATCGTCCGAGCCGACCGCGCCTTCGCGCAGCAGCACGTGCAGCAGCTTGTCGTCGGCACGCAGCTGCTCCATGAAGGTCTCCACCGACACGCGCACCACGCTGGTGGCGCTGGAGGTGGCGCGCTGGCGGGCTTCGCCGATGATGGTGCGCAGCGAGCGGCCGGCCACGTCGATCAGGGCCACGGCCAGTTCGTCCATGTCGCGGAACTGCCGATAGAAGCTGTTCGGGGCGATGCCCGCCTCGCGGGCCACTTCACGCAGGCTCAGCGTGGACAGGCTGCGGTGCGGCCCGATCAGCTTCAGCGCGGCAGCCAGCAGATCCTCGCGGCTCACCGTTCGGCGGGTCGGGCTGTTGGCATCTTCGTTCGGCGTCAGGGCGGTGGCGGCGGCCATGGGTGTTCCGGTGGGACAAGGCTGAATCATACCCAATCCGGTTCAATATACACATGTATACACAGGTGTATGTGCGCCCGTATAGTGCCCCCATGAGCGCTGTCGTCCGTCCTTCCCTGTTTTCCCCGCACCGCTGGGTGTCGCCGACGCTGTTCGATTTCTGGGCAGGTCAGCTGAATCCTCTGTGGACCCTGCGTGAGCCGATGGCCCGCCTGGTACGGCGTGAGCCGGCCGGCGAGGGCGCGGCAACCCTGGTGCTGCGCACCAACCGGCACTGGGCCGGCATGCGCGCCGGCCAGCACGTGACCCTGAGCGTGGAAATTGAAGGTCGCGTGTGGCAGCGCAGCTACAGCCCCACCGTGTTGGGGCGGCGCGAACTGGCGATTACCGTCAAGGCGGTCGAGGGCGGCAGGATCAGCCAGCATCTGGTCCATCACGCACGCCCGGGCGAGCTGTTCCGTGTAGATGCCGCGTTCGGCGAGTTCCACATGCCCGCCGCCGCCCCGGTGTTGCTGCTGGCTGCCGGCAGTGGCATCACGCCGATGCGCAGCCTGCTGCGCGAGGCCTGCCAGCGTCCATTGGCGGCGCCGGTCGACCTGTTCTACTGGGAGCGCACCACTGCCCACCTGCAGTTCCGTGATGAACTGCAGGCGCTGGCCGCAGCGCAGCCGAATCTGCGCGTGCATCTGCTGACCACCCGCGAAGGCGACATCCCGGCCGCGCGCATCGGCAGCCATGACCTGCAGGTGCCCGGGGATGACACGCCGCTGGCACAGCGCCATGTGCTGGCCTGCGGCCCGGATGGGTTCGTCGCCGCCGCACGCGAACGCCTGGCGCATCAGGTGGCGGGCTTCCAGGCCGAGGCCTTCACCCCGCCGGCGCCGTTGCTTGACGCCAGCAGCGAAGGCGAAGTGTCGTTGACGCTGGCACGCAGTGGCCGCCAGCTGAGCGTGCCGCGTGGACGTTCGCTGCTGGAAAGCCTCGAAGCCCACGGCATCAAGCCCAAGCACGGCTGCCGCATGGGCATCTGCAACACCTGCACCTGTGATCGCGTCAGTGGCGCTACCCGCCACCTGCGCACCGGCGACCTGCAGTCCGAATCGGCGCAGCCGGTGCGGATCTGCGTGAGTGCGCCGACCACCGACCTGACCCTGGATCTCTGAGGACGCCTGCCATGACCCGCGCTACCGACCGTGCCCTGAGTACTGCCGAGATGCATGCCTTCGGCGAGGAGCTCGACGCGATCCGCGACCGTGTGATCGGCAGCCTGGGCGCCTCCGATACCCGTTACATCCGCCGCGTGGCCGCCGCCGTGCGCTGGTTCGGCGTGGGTGGCCGTGGCCTGCTGTTCCTGGCCGCGTTCTCGCCGCTGTTCTGGATGCCGCTGCTGTGGCCGGCCGCGATCACCGGCACGCTGCTGCTGGCGCTGTCGAAGATCCTGGAAAACATGGAGCTCGGCCACAACGTCATGCACGGCCAGTTCGACTGGACCGGCGATCCCAAGCTCAATGGCAACACCTACGAGTGGGACATCGTCGCCACCGCCGACAACTGGCGCAAGACCCACAATTTCCGCCATCACACCTACACCAACGTGCGTGGCATGGACGATGACATCGGCTATGGCCTGCTGCGCATTTTCCCGGAACAGCGCTGGAAGCCGTTCTACCTGCTGCAGCCGATCATCGCGCCGATCTTCGCGCTGCTGTTCCAGTGGGGCGTGGCCGCGCAGGACCTGCGCCTGGGCCGCTGGCTGAAAGGCCGCATGAGTGCCCGTGCGATGTGGCTGCAGACCCGCCCGGTGGCGCGCAAGATGGCCCGCCAGGTGCTGAAGGACTACGTGTTCTTCCCGCTGCTGGCCGGCCCGTTCTTCCTCACCGTGATGCTGGGCAACATGGTGGCCAACGGCCTGCGCAACATCTGGACCTACGTGATCATCTTCTGCGGCCACTTCACCGCCGAATCGGAAACCTTCCCGAAGGAATGCCTGCGCAATGAATCGCGTGGCCACTGGTACCTGCGCCAGCTGCGTGGTTCGTCCAACATCAGCGGTGGTTTCCTGATCAACGTGCTGTCGGGCAACCTCAGCCACCAGATCGAACACCACTTCTACCCGGACCTGCCGGCCAACCGTTATGCGGCCATCGCCAAGGAAGTGAAGGACATCTGCCGCCGCTACGGCCAGCACTACAACAACGGCTCGCTGCCGCGCCAGTTCGGCCAGGTGGTCTGGCGCATCCTGCGCCACGCGTTCCCGAGCAAGCCGCGCCGCCTGCCGATGGCGGACATCCTGTCCGCACCGGCATCGGCCAACGCGGGCTGATCCACTCAGCCCGCCTTCGCCAGGGCCGCCTGTTCGCGGTCCAGGCGACGCAGGAACACCTGCATTTCCTTGCGCGCCTGCTGGTCGCCCTTGCTGCCGGCCACGCTCAGCCCGCGCTGCCACGCCTCGCGCGCCGCCTGCGGCTGGCCACTGGCCAGCCACGCCTTGCCCAGCAGCTTCCACGCTGCCGAATACTGCGGATCGAGCACCACGCAGCGGCCCAGATGGGTCGCCGCGCGCACCGGGTTGCCCGCATCCAGCCAGCCCTTGCCCAGGCCGAAGCGCAGCAGCGCGCCGTCCTTGCCGCTGGCCAGCATGCATTCCAGGGCCTCGATGTTCATCAGCGCACCTCCTGCAACAATTCCTGCGGTCCCGGCTGGAAGCGGCCGCGATGGAACAGCAGGGGCGCGCCCCCGTTCTCGTGGACATCGATGATGCGGCCAGCCAGCAGCAGGTGATCACCCACCGGCCATTGCGCGTGGCGGGTACAGGTGAGGTGGGCCACCGCACCGGCGATACGTGGCGGGGTGCCTTCGTCATCCTCCAGCAGTGGTAGGCCGTCGAAGCGGTCGCGCACCTGTGGATCGGCGAAGCGCCGTGCCAACGCTTCCTGGTCGGCTGCCAGCACGCTGATCGCAAAGCGGGTGGCGCGCTGGAAGGTGGACAGGCTCTGCGCATGCAGCGCCAGGTTCCATAGCACCAGCGGTGGCTGCAGCGATACCGGCACGAACGAGCTGATGGTCAGGCCGACCGGTTTGCCCTGCGCGTCGCGCGCGCAGACGATCGCTACGCCCGTGGGGAAATGGCCGAGCAGCCGCCGCAGTGCACGCGGCGGCATCCCGACCGACGGCACCGGGGCTGGGGCGGGGAACACCCCCGCCCACGGCCCGGCGTACGGCAGTGTCTCGCCGCTCATGAGGCCCGGGCCTGGCGGTAGCGCCGGCCGACCTCGGCCCAGTTGATGATGTTGAAGAACGCACCGATGTAGTCCGGGCGACGGTTCTGGTAATGCAGGTAGTAGGCGTGCTCCCACACATCCAGCGCCAGGATCGGGGTGTTGCCGGACAGGCCGACCGCTGCGCCCATCAGCGGGCTGTCCTGGTTGGCGCTGCTTTCAACCTGCAGGCGACCGTCGCGATCAGTGGTCAACCACGCCCAGCCGCTGCCGAAGCGCGTCTGCGCGGCCTTGCTGAAGGCCTGCTTGAAGGCATCGTAGCCGCCGAGATCGCGATCGATCGCCGCGGCGAGTTCGTTATCAGGGGTGCCGCCGCTGGCGCTGAGCACGGTCCAGAACAGGCTGTGGTTGGCGTGACCACCGCCATTGTTGCGGACCGCGCCGCGCTGCGCTTCGGGCACCGCATCAAGGTTGGCGATGAGTGCCTCGACCGGTTGCGCGGCGATGCCGGCCTGCTCGAGGGCGGCATTGAGGTTGTTGACGTAGGTCTGGTGGTGCTTGCCGTGGTGGATCTCCATCGTGCGCGCATCGAAGTGCGGCTCGAGGGCGTCATAGGCGTAGGGGAGCGGGGGAAGCGAGTACGACATCGAAGCAATCTCCGTGGGGAAGGCCAGGAGGCTGGCCGTGGGGAGATCGTTATCGCACCTCAACATTGGTTGAGGTCAAGAGACGGGATTGACTCGATGGCGCCATCCATGGCGCCAACGTCCTGCGCTGACCCATCTGCCCCTGCAGGAAAGCTCCCTGCGCTGGCGCGGAGACGGAATCAAAGGCAGGAGCAGGAGCGACGTGGTTGCGCCGGCCGCTGGCCGGCAATCAACGAAGGTCGGGTTGCCGGCCAGCGGCCGCCACTACCAGTACCCGATTTCCGAACCCTCACCGGCGCGCTGATGCGCTGCCCGCCGCCACAACCGATATCAACAGAAGCGCCGGAAGGCGAGCCAGCCGCCAGCGGTTTCATCAACTCAACCAGTCCTTGCAGGCGCCATCCACCTGCTCGCCACACACCTGCTGCATCCTTTGCTGCAACCGCACCAGGGTCTCTGCGCCGTGGTGCTTGCCGCTCCACGCCTTCAGCTGCCCGGCCAGGCGCTCGAAACGCTGGCGCGTGCGCTGGTGGTAGCCGGACGGCTGTGCGTCCAGTTCGGCGATCAGCGCGGTGGTGGCCTGCTCGATGCGCGGTGCATCGTCCGGCGCCAGCTTCAGCAACCCTTCCACGTACAGCACGCCCCATTGCACGCGGGTGGCCGGGCCCTGCGCACCGTCGTAGGCACGCTTCAGCCACTCCAGCGCACCGGCGGTGTCACCGCGCTGCTCGGCCAGTTCGGCCAACTCGGGCATGTAGTAGTACGGCTGCTCGCTGCGCTTCAGTTCGGCCAGCAACAGCGCTTCCGCAGCTGCGTCGTCACCCACCTCGCGCAGGGCGTACACCGCGCTGCTGATCGTGGCCTGGCGCGCATGGGCATCGGTGGCGGCAGCATCGGCCGCGGCAACGCGTTGCTTGACCCGCGCCACCAGCGCCGCTGGCAGCGCGCCTTGCGGTTGCTGCTGGCGGGCAAGCGACACCTCTGTCAGGGCCCGCGACAGCGCGTCGTCGGCGCGGTCGCCGCGTTCTGCGTCGGCGCGCTCCAGCGCGACCAGCAGCTGCTGGCCCAGCGTAGTGCGGGTGGCCGGGCCGGCACTGGCCTGCTTGACCAGCGTGGCGCCGGCATAGCCCAGCAGTTCCCGGTTGCGGCGTACCTCCGTCGGCTGTGCCAGTACCGCCTGCAGCAGCTCACGTACTTCGGTGGGCGAGGCACTCGGTTTCTCCGCGGAGGCCAGCGCCAGCAGCGCGAAACGACGCTGCAGGGCCGCTTCCGGCGCCGTCTTGGACAGCTGCCGGAGCACGTCTTCGCTCCTGCGTTCGCCGGCCAGGCGGTTGGCATCCACTTCCCAGCCGTAGTCGCCCAGCACCTGCCAGTCCTCGGCGGCCAGCCTGTCCGGCGTCGCCAGCGCGGTGGCCAGCGTGGCAGCGACCGCGCTGCGACGGCCAGCGGCCACGGTCAGTGCGCGGGTCAGTTCGGCCGCGTCGTTGCCACCGGCCACGCGCGTGATTTCGTTGCGCTGCGGATCGAGCACGATCAGGGTGGGGTAGCCGCGCACGCCGAAGCGCTCGCCCCACGCCTGCGCCCCTTCCTCGTCGCCATCCAGGTAGACCGGCACGAACTTGCCGGTCAGCGCGATGAAGGCCGGGTCCTTGAACAGGCCGGCCTTGAGCTGGTTGCAGGGCGGGCACCAGACCGCGCCCCAGTACAGCAGCACCGGCTTGCCGCTGTCGGCGGCCTCGGCGAACGCATCGTCGACGTCGCCCTGGCGCCAGGCGATGGCTGTGGCCGGTGCTGGGGATTCGGCGGAGTTGGCGGTGGACACCGGAGCTGGCGTGCAGGCGCTCAGCGCCGAGGCCAGCAGCAACACGGAAAGCGCGACGCGCATCGGCAGCATCTCGAAGGGCAGGGTGACAGGCCATTGTAGGAAGGGCCGGGGAACGTGCTGATTCAGTTTGCTTATGACGGGCGTGCTGCAGGGCATGACGCCCGTCGGGCATTGCCGGTCAATGCCGGGCGGATGCCGTCAGGCCGCTGCCCGCACCATCTGCTGATACACCAACCCATTGAAATCGCCGACGTTACCGTCCAGCACGAAGCCATAGCGCAGGTAGGTCGGCACTGCATTGAGCGAGGCGCGCACGGTCAGCATCGGCCCGCGCACCTGCGGCAGCACCGCTTCGAACAGGGCATGGCCGATGCCCCGGCCCTGGCAGGCGGGGTCGACGAACAGCATCGCCAGGTGCCGGCCTTCCTTCAGTTCGACCACGCCGACCACGCGTGCGTCCTGCTCGGCCACCAGGATGAGGTTGTCGCCCAGCAGGCGTGCGCCGAACGCATCGGCGGCCGCAACGCTACCGAAGGTGGCGATGCCGGTTGCGCTGAGCGACGGCGCCACTGCCTCGTTGAACGCGGCCAGGCATACCGCGCTGATCGCGGGCAGGTCATCGACGTGGGCGGGGCGGATCTTCGGCATGCAGCGTTCTTCCAGTGGTGTGTGGCGCGTCATCGTCGCCGGGTAGCTGCACGCTAAGCTGGCGGCATGAGTGAATTCAATCCCGCCTACGCTTCGTTGTTTCCGCAGCAAGGGCTGAGCCTGGGCCTGATGACGCCCGTTGCGGCACATGGGCTGGCCGATCCACGCGAGGCGCGGCGCATCGCTCGGCTGGCCGACGATCTGGGCTTCGCCGCACTGTGGACGCGCGACGTGCCGCTGATGGTGCCGCAGGGGCCGGATGCGACGGCCAGCGCATTGGACGATCCGTTCCTGTGGCTGGGCATGCTGGCTGCCGCGACCGAGCGCATCGCGGTCGGCAGTGCGGCCATCGTGCTGCCGCTGCGGCAACCGCTGCAGGTGGCGAAGTCGGCATTGAGCCTGGACCGGATCAGCGATGGACGTTTCGTGCTGGGGCTGGGATCGGGCGATCGACCTGGAGAGTTCGCCGCGTTCGGCGAGGACCTGGAGGGCAGGGCAGCGACCTTCCGTGAGCGCTGGTCGCTGCTGCGCGCAGCGCTGTCGCCTGATGCCGATGAGCGGGCCGCGGTGCTGCGGGCGACCGGCGGCTTCGATGTGCTGCCGGCGCCGGCCACGCGCATTCCGATGCTGGTGGTGGGCACGGCGCGGCAGAGCCTGCAGTGGATCGCGCGCGAGGCCGAGGGTTGGGCCACCTATCACCGCGAGGAGGCTGCGCAGGAAGGGCGCATCGGCTTGTGGCAGCAGGCGCTCGTGCAACGCGGCGGGGCAGGCAAACCGTTCGTGCAGTCGATGCTGCTGGACCTGCAGGCAGACCCGCAGGCACCGCCCGAGCCGCTGCCGCTGGGCCTGAAGGTCGGCCGCGACGGTCTGCGCGACTATCTGCTGCGCGTGCATGCGCAGGGCGTGGCGCATGTGATGTTCAACCTGGTCGACAACGGGCGGCCGATGGACAGCGTGCTGCGCGAGATCGGAGAGCAGATCCTTCCGCACATGCCTCGGTAGGTGTCCACCTGGGTGGACGCGCTTTTGCCACCACGTCCGTCAGGCATGGCCCGGCGCTATCCAGTGGTGCCAGGCTTGCGTGCATCTGCGTATCATTCGCATTTGATTTCCCGATGCCGGAGCCCCGCGTGACCCAACATTCTCCCATGCACCCGACCGGACGCCTGTTCGCAGTGGTCGCCTTCATCGAGGCCGTGACCTGGGCCGGCCTGCTCATCGGCATGTGGATGAAGTACGGCCCGATGGCCAACGTGGCACTGGTGAAACTGTTCGGCCCGCTGCATGGCGCGGCGTTCCTGGTCTACGTGGCGGTCACCCTGCTCGCGGCCGTGCGCCTGCGCTGGCCTTGGTGGGCCAGTGCGCTGGCGCTGCTGGCGGCCCTCCCGCCGCTGGTCACGCTGCCTCTGGAATGGTGGTTCAAGCGGCGTGGTTTGCTGGGCCTGCGCGCAACGCGCTGAATCCACTGTTGCATGCCCGTTCAAGAGAATGGGTATCAAATGCAAATACGAGCCGTTATCATTTGAGGGTGGTGTCCGCCCCTGAACGGGATGGACGCCGGGCGGGGCGCACAGGCGTACCCGGCGATCCTTCCCTGTTACGGCTGGTGTTCCATGCACGCACGTCCCGTCGTCCCCGGCTTGCCGGCGCTGGTCCTGGCAGCCCTGATCGGCACCATGGCGATGATGTCCTTCGTTGCCGTGATCGGTCCAGTGGTCCGCATGCTCGGCCTGTCCGAGTGGCATGCTGGACTGTCGGTCACGGCGGCGGGCGTGTTGTGGATGCTGGCCGCGCGCCCATGGGGCCAGCTCAGCGACCGCATTGGCCGCAAGCGCGTGCTGATGCTGGCGATGAGTGCCTACACCGTGGTCTACATCGCGCTGGCGGTGTTCATCGACGTGGCTCTGCAGGCGGTGCCGCCGGTACTGGTGTCGGTGCTGGTGCTGGTGGGTGCACGCGGCCTGATCGGGCTGTTCTATGCGGCCGTCCCGCCCACGGCCGCCGCGCTGATTGCTGACAAGGCCCCGGCCGGACAGCGCGCCAGCTTCCTGGCCCGCCTCGGCAGTGCCAACGCATTGGGCATGGTGCTGGGTCCGGCGGCCGCGGGCTGGCTGGCCTACACGAATCTGTCGCTGGCGCTGTATGTGGCCGCCGTGCTGCCGCTGCTGGCGCTGGCATTGTTGGCCTGGCGGCTGCCGGCCACGCCACCGGTGGCGGGAAGTGGGGGGGGGCGGCGCCGGCCCCACACACGGTGGCGGGGGGGGGGCGGGCCCCGGCCGGGGGGGGGGTATGTGGCGTGCCGGGCCGCGCGCCGATGCGCAGGCTCGACCCGCGCCTGCGCCTGCCGCAGTTGGCGGCGTTCATTGCGATGGTGTCGGTCACCATCGCGCAGGTCACGGTCGGCTTCTTCGCGATTGATCGATTGGGTCTGGATGCTGCAGCCGGCGCGCGCATGGCCGGCATCGCGCTCACTGCGGTCGGTGTCGGTCTGATCCTGGCGCAGGCGTTGGTGATGAAACTGGACGTGCACCCGCGGCGCTGGATCATTCTCGGTGCACTGATCTCCGGTATTGGTTTCGCCTCCGTGGCGGGCGTACAGCAGGCCTGGCAGTTGCCGGCGGCCTACGCACTGGCGGCGTTCGGCATGGGCTTCGTGTTTCCCTCATTCCAGGCGCTGGCCGCCGATGCAGTGGAAGCGCACGAGCAGGGCGCCGCCGCCGGCACCGTAGCCGCCGCGCAGGGCCTGGGCATGGTGGCCGGGCCGATGCTCGGCACGCTGTTGTATCGCGGCGGGCCGAGCCTGCCTTACCTGCTGGTCGGCGCGCTGCTGCTGTTGCTGTGCGCGCTGGCCGCAGCGCACCGGATGAAGGAGACCCCATGAACGACTCCCTGAGGCAGGGCGCGTGGCCGGAGGCTGCGCAGGCGCTGCTGGAGAACACCGACGACGCGTCGCTGTTCCTGCTGCAGCATGCTGGCCAGCACGTGCACGCACGTGGCTGCCGGGCGACGCTGCCGAATGGCGCGCTGGCCAGCTTGGCCGGGCGTGTTGCCGAGTTCTTCGCGCAGCAGCGCGGTGGCCCGGGCCTGCTGGTTGGCGCGGTGCCGTTCGAGCCACGTGCCGATGACGCGCTGTACCAGCCGGAGCGCCTGCTGCCGGCGTTGCCGCCGCAGCCACAGGCGGCACCCGCGCTGCAGGGCCCACTGCAGGCCGAGCCCGCTGCGCAGGACTATGCAGCCGCCGTTGCCGCCGCAGTGCAGGCGCTGCGTGCACCCGAACAGGATCTGCACAAGGTGGTGCTGGCGCGCAGCCTGTTGGCGCGTACCCGCAACGCACTGTCACCGGAGGTGCTGCTGGCGCGCCTGGGCGCCGATCCTTCGGTGGCCACCTACGCGGTTCCGCTTCCGGTCGAACCGGGCCAGGCGCCCGCCTGGCTGGTCGGCGCAACGCCAGAGTTGCTGCTGCGCAAACGTGGTGCGCAGCTGTTGTCGCATCCATTGGCTGGATCGGCACGCCGCAGTGCCGATGCCGCCGAGGACGAGCGTGCCGCGCAGGCATTGCTGGCCTCGGCCAAGGACCATGACGAACACCGTCATGTGGTGGAGGCGATCGTCGATGGCCTGTCGCCTTACTGCAGCCATATCGATGCGCAGCCGCGTCCGGCGCCGCATGCCACTGCCAGCATGTGGCACCTTGGCACGCGTATCCATGCCACCCTGAAGGACCCGCAGACCCCTGCAGCCGAGCTGCTCGCGCAGCTGCATCCGACACCGGCGGTCTGTGGCACGCCGCGCCTGGCGGCGCTGCAGCGCATCCGCGAGCTGGAGCCGGTGCCGCGCGGTTTCTATGCGGGCGCGGTCGGCTGGCTGGACGCCCAGGGCGACGGCGACTGGTACGTGGCGATCCGCTGCGCGCGACTGCAGGGCACGCAGCTGCGCCTGTACGCAGGTGCCGGCATCGTCGCCGAGTCGCAGCCCGAGGCCGAAGTGGCCGAGACCGCAGCGAAGTTTGCTGCCCTGTTGAATGCGCTGGGCGTCCACGACGCCGCGCCCGCGATCGAGCCTGCTGCATGAACACTTCCGACACTTCTTCCCGCATGCCACTCCAGCAGGTATGGCCGGACGATCTGGTGGCGCGCTATCGCGAGGCCGGTCACTGGCGTGGCGAAACCTTCCCGGCCTTCCTGCGCGAGCGCGCCGAATGCTATGCCGATGACATTGCCGTGGTCGCTGGCGACATGCGCCTGAGCTATGCGCAGCTGTGGCACGAAGCCGGCCGCATCGGTGCCGGGCTGCTGGCACGGGGCCTGCATCCGGGCGAGCGGGTGCTGGTGCAGCTGGGCAATACCGCCGGTTTCATCACCACGATCTGTGGCCTGTTCCGCGCTGGCCTGGTGCCGGTGTATGCGTTGCCGGCGCATCGCATCACCGAGCTGGTGCACTTTGCCAACAAGGCCGAAGCCAGTGCCTACATCACCACCGATCTGCACGACGGCTTCGATCATCGCGGACTGGCGCGGGCGTTGCAGGCTGACGTGCCGGCGATACGCACGGTGGTGATCGACGGCGATGCGCTGGAGTTCATCGCGCTGGACGGTCTGCAGGGCGACCGCGCCCGGCTGCCGGCCGACCCGGACCCGCAGTCGGTGGCGTTCCTGCAGATTTCCGGTGGCAGCACCGGCCTGTCCAAACTGATTCCGCGTACGCACGACGACTACATCTATTCGTTCCGCGCCAGCAACGCGATCTGCGGCATCGACCGCGACAGCGTGTACCTGGTCGCGCTGCCGGCCGCGCACAATTTCCCGATGAGCTCGCCGGGGTTCTTCGGCGCGCTTTATGCCGGTGCCCGCGTGGTGCTCAGCCCCGGCCCCGGCCCGGATGCGGCGTTCCCGCTGATTGCCCGCGAACAGGTGACCTGCTGTGGCCTGGTGCCGCCGCTGGCGTTGCTGTGGGCGCAGGCGGCGGCGACCACCTCGCATGACCTGTCCAGCCTGCAGGTGCTGCAGGTGGGGGGCGCCAAGCTGGTGCCCGAGGCCGCGCGGCGGGTGATCGACGGCCTGGGCTGCACGTTGCAGCAGGTGTTCGGCATGGCCGAAGGCCTGGTCAATTACACCCGGTTGGATGATCCGGAGGACCTGATTGTCGCCTGCCAGGGGCGGCCGATCAGTGCGGACGACGAAGTTCGCGTGGTCGACGACCACGACCAGCCGGTGGCCGAAGGCGAAGTCGGGCACCTGCTGACCCGCGGCCCTTACACCATTCGCGGTTACCACAACGATGCGCTGGCCAATGCACGCTCGTTCACCGACGATGGCTTCTACCGCACCGGCGACCGCGTGCAGCAGCTGCCAGGGGGCTACCTGGTGGTGCAGGGGCGCGCGGGTGACCACATCAACCGGGCCGGCGAGAAAATCTCCGCCGAAGAGATCGAAGATCATCTGCTGGCCCACCCGGGCGTGTTCGACGCCGCCGTGGTCTCCATTCCCGACGCGTATCTCGGTGAGCGCAGCTGCGCGTTCGTGATCCAGCAGGGGGAGCCGATCAAGGCGCCGGCACTGAAAGCCTGGATGCGTACGCGCGGCCTGGCCGCGTTCAAGGTGCCGGACCAGGTTGTGTTCGTCGACAGTTTCGATACCACCGCGGTCGGCAAGATCAGCCGCCGCGAACTGCGTGCGCAGCTGCGCGCGCGTCATCTGCAACAGACAGGAGGAACGCCCTGATGGCGCTGCCCCGCATCACCCACTATCCCTTGCCGACCGCTGCCGAACTGCCGCAGGCGCGCGGCCCGTGGCGCCCGCAGCGCGAGCGCATCGCACTGCTGGTACACGACATGCAGCGCTACTTCCTGGCCGCTTTCGATGCCGGCAACGCGCCGCTGCGACCGGCCGTGGACAACATCGCGCGGCTGCTGGCGCATTGCCGCGCCCATGGCATTCCGGTGTTCTACACCGCCCAGCAGGGTGACCAGGACCGTCGTGATCGTGGCCTGCAGGCCGACCTGTGGGGGCCGGGCATGCGCCGCAGTGCCGACCATGAGCCGATCATCGAAGCCGTCGCACCCCAGCCGGGCGAGCATGTGCTGGTGAAGCACCGCTACAGCGCGTTCCAGCGCAGCAACCTGGAAACGCTGATGCGGGTGCGCGGACGCGACCAGCTGCTGGTGACCGGTGTGTATGCGCATATCGGTTGCACGGCGACGGTGCTGGAAGCGTTCCAGCGCGATATCGAAGCCTTCATCGCCGCCGATGCCGTGGCGGATTTCTCGCGCGCCGACCACGATCAGGCGCTGCACTGGATCGCGCGCACCAGCGGTGTGCCGATGACGACCGACCAGCTGCTGGAGGCGCTGTAATGACTGCTACGGGTGAGGTGCTGGATCTGGAACGCATGCGTGCCGATGTGGCGCGGGTGCTGGACTGTGCACCGGCCGAGATCGGTGACGACGACAACCTGATCGACCTGGACCTGGATTCGATGCGCATGCTCGGCCTGGTGCTGGCCTGGGGCAACACCGGGTTGCCGCTGGAGTTCTCGCAGCTGGCCGAGCACACCACGCTGCGCCAGTGGTGGGGCGTGGTGCAGACGCTGCAGGCGGCGCAGCGCGCATGAACGCCGCTGCGTTGGCCACACCGCTGGCTTTGACCGAGGCCCAGGCCGGGCTGTGGTTCGCACAGCGGCTGGCACCGGACAATCCGTCGTTCAATACCGCCCATGCGGTGTGGATCGACGGCCAGCTGGATGTGCCCGCATTCATGGCGGCGGCCAACCAGGCGGCGGTTGAATCCGAGGCCTTCGCGCTGCGTTTTGCCGAAGGCACCGACGGGCAGCCAGTGCAGTGGCATGACCCGGCGCATGTGCCGCTGTTGTCGGTGCGCGATCTGTCCGGCGAGACCGACCCGGCGTCGGAGGCGCGTGCGCTGATGCAGGCCGACCGGCTCAGCGCAGTCGATCCGACCCGCGACCGGATCAGCCAGCAGGTGCTGTTCGATCTGGGTGGGCAGCGCTGGGTCTGGTACCTGCGCGTGCATCACTTGGCCGCCGATGGCTATGGGATGGCGCTGTTCAGCGACCGGGTCTGTGCGCTCTATTGCGGCCGTGCGGGTGAGCCCCTGCCGGGATTGGCTGGGGTGCTGGCCGACGATGCGGCCTATCGCGCAGATGCGCGCCGTGAACTGGCCGGACAGTGGTGGCGCGAGCAGCTGCACGGGGCCCCTGCGGGCGCGGGCCTGGCGGGTACCGAGCCGGCCAGCGATGATGCGCTGCGCTGGGTACAGCCGCTCGATGCCGCGTTCCGCGAGCAGCTGCTGCAGGCTTCGGCACGCTGGCTGCAACCGTGGCCGGATGTGCTGGCCGCGTTGTCGGCCGAGTACCTGCGGCGGATGAGCGCGGCCGACGAAGTGGTGGTGGGCGTACCCTTCATGGGGCGGCTCGGCAACGCGTCGGCGCGCGTGCCGGCGATGGTGATGAACGTGCTGCCGCTGCGTGTCGCGGCGGGCGAGGGCAGTGTCGAGGCGTTTACCCGGGCACTGGGCCGGCAACTCAGCCAGGGCCGAAAGCACGGCCGCTATCGTGGCGAGCAGTTGCGCCGTGACCTGGGCCTGGTGGGCGCGCAGCAACGGCTGCATGGGCCGTTGGTGAATGTGCAGCCGTTCTACGCGCCACTGGCACTGCCCGGTGTGCAGGCGACGCTGGAGGTCCTGTGCACCGGGCCGGTGGACGACCTGACGCTGGGTTTCCGTGGCGATGGCCAGCGTGTTCTGGATCTGGAGATCGAGGCCAATCCCGCGCTGTACCGCAGCGAGGACGTGCAGGCGCATGCCACGCGCCTGCTGCATTTCGTGTCGGCGGCGCTGGACGCTGACGACATCGCGTTGGTGCCACTGGCCACGGCCGACGAAGCCCAGCAGGTGGTGCACGGCTTCAATGCCACTGCACATGCGCTGCCGCAGGCCACGCTGGTCGAACTGCTGCAGCAGGGCATGGATCGCGATCCGCAGGCGACCGCCCTGGTGTTCGGCGATATCGCGCTGGACCACGCCACGCTGGAAGCGCGCAGCTTTGCGCTGGCCGCCCAGCTGCGCGCGATGGGCGTCGGCCCAGGCAGCGTGGTGGCGGTGGCGTTGCCGCGATCGCTGGAACTGGTGATTGCGCTGGTGGCCGTGCTGCGTGCGGGAGCCGCGTACCTGCCGCTGGACCTGGCCCATCCGGACGAACGCCTGGCACGCATTCTGGCCTCGGCGCAGCCGGCCTGCATGCTGGCCGCGGCGGATGTGTCGGCGCGGATGTCCAAGGTGCCGGTGCTCGCACCGGAACAGTGGACCGCGCTGAGCTTCGCCGCGCCGTGGGCCGATCCGGCGCCCGACGATGCGGCCTATGTGATCTACACCTCCGGTTCCACTGGCGAGCCCAAGGGCGTGGTCATCGAGCACCGCGCCATCGTGAACCGCCTGCTGTGGATGCGCGAGCATTACGGCATCCGTGCCGACGACCGCGTGCTGCAGAAGACCCCGGCGACCTTCGATGTCTCGGTCTGGGAGTTCTTCCTGCCGCTGCTGTGCGGAGCCAGGCTGGTGCTGGCCGGGCCGGACGCGCATCGTGATCCGACCGAGCTGGCGCGGCTGATCCTGGCGCATGGCATCACCACCGCGCACTTCGTGCCGTCGATGCTCGATGCCTTCCTTGCCGCACCGGCCTCCCAAGGCCTGCAGCTGCGTCGCGTGTTCACCAGCGGCGAGGCGCTGGACGCCGCACTGCGCGACCGCTTCCATGCGCGCGTGCGCGCCGAACTGCACAACCTGTATGGCCCGACCGAAGCGGCCGTGGACGTGAGCTACTGGCCTGCGTCGGCGCAGGACCGTTCACGGCCGGTGCCGATCGGTTTCCCGGTCTGGAATACCCGCCTGTACGTGCTGGACGCGCGGATGCAGCCGCTGCCGGTGGGCGTGCCCGGTGATCTCTACCTCGGTGGCGTGCAGCTGGCACGTGGCTACCTTGGCCGCGATGACCTGACCACCGAGCGCTTCCTTGCCGATCCATTCCTACATGGCGAACGCATCTATCGCACCGGCGATGTGGCGCGCTGGCGCGACGATGGTGCGGTCGAGTACCTCGGCCGCAGCGACCATCAGGTGAAGCTGCGCGGCCTGCGCATCGAGCTGGGCGAGATCGAGGCGGCGCTGCGCGAGCTGCCGGGCATGGCGCGCGTGGAAGTGCTGTTGCGCCAGGACGCACCCGGTGATGCCCGGTTGGTAGCCTACGTGCCGTCCACGCTGGCAGACGCCAGCGCACTGCGCAGCCATCTGGCCACCCGCGTGCCGGATTACATGGTGCCGTCGGCATTTGTTGGCGTCGATCACTGGCCGGTGACCGCCAACGGCAAGCTGGATCGCAATGCGTTGCCGAAGCCGCCGCAGCAGGACGTGGGCGGGTTGGCGCCGCGCACGCCGCTGGAGCAGGAGCTGGCCGAGCTGTTCGCGCAGGCGCTGGGCCGCGAGGCACCAGTAGCGGTGGATGCCGACTTCTTCAGCCTCGGCGGTGACTCGCTGTCGGCGGTGCACCTGCTGCTGGCCATTGAACAGCGCTGGCGCTGCGATCTTGGCCTGGGTGCCTTGTTCGCCCAGCCAACCGTGGCCGCTTTGGCAAAGCGCATTGCTGAACCGCCGGCACTGGCCGACCATGCGTTGGGGCCGGTCATTGCCTTGGCCGCCACCGATGCCACCGGGCCTGCACCGTTGTTCGTGTTGCATCCGGCCGGTGGCATTGCGTGGAACTACCGGGCCCTGGCCAGGGCGCTGCAGCCGGCACGCGCGGTGTACGGCCTGCAGTCTCCCGCGCTGGATTCACGCGAACCGATGCCGTCCAGCATCGAAGCGATGGCCAACGGTTACGTGCGGCGCATTGTGGCGTTGCAGCCGCAGGGTCCGGTGCACCTGCTGGGCTGGTCGGTGGGCGGCATCCTCGCCCAGGCGATCGCGGTGCGCCTGCATGAGATCGGCCGTGAGGTGGGTGAGCTGGTACTGCTGGATGCCTACCCCAGCGAGTGCTGGCGCGCCGAACCGGAGCCCGACCCGATTGCCGCGCTGCGCGCACTGCTGGCCATTGCCGGCCATGACCCGGAGGCGCATCCGGAGTTGGACAACCGCGAGCGCATCCTTGCATTCCTGCGGCGAGGCGGCAGTGCGCTGGGCAGTCTGCCGGATGTAGTGCTGGATGGCGTGGTGCGCGCGGTGACCGGCACCAATCGATTGATACGTGAACACATCCACCGGCCGTTCGACGGCACCCTGGTGCATGTGCGCGCCGGTCGTGACCACCAGGCCCGCCCGCAGCTGCAGTCGGCGCTGTGGCGGGCACATGCACGCAAGGTACAGGCGCTGGAACTGCCGTTCCTGCACGCCGAACTGACTGGACGTGACGCGGTGGCACAGTTGGCGCCGTGGCTGTCGGCGCGGCTGCGCCACTGGGATGAGCAACAGGAGATTGCAGCATGCAGTTGACCGGCTTTGAAGGCCGCGTGGCCCTGGTGACCGGCGCGGCCGGTGGCATCGGTGAGGCGCTGGTGCGTCTGCTGGCCGAGGCCGGCTGCACGGTGGTGGCCACCGATCGCGAGGCGCCACGCGTGGAGGATGCGCGCGTGCACGCGTTTTCGCTCGATGTGACCGACAGTGTGGCGGTGGACGCACTGCTTGATCGGGTGGAAGCCAGTCTCGGGCCGATTTGCCTGGCCGCAAGCGTGGCCGGGGTGCTGCACGTGGGCGACGTCGCCGGGACCTCCGATGCCGACTGGCGCCGGGTATTCTCGGTGAACGCCGATGGCGTGTTCCATGTTGGGCGTGCACTGGCGCGGGTGATGTCGCCGCGCCGGCAGGGCGCGATTGTCACTGTCAGTTCAAATGCGGCGGGCGTGCCGCGGCATGGCATGGCCGCGTATGCGGCGTCCAAGGCTGCCGCGACGATGTTCACCCGTTGCCTTGGGCTGGAACTGGCGCCGCTCGGCATCCGCTGCAACATCGTCGCCCCGGGTTCAACACTGACCCCGATGCAGACCGGCATGTGGCAGGACGAGTTTGGTGCGCAGCGGGTGATCGCCGGCAGCCTGGAGACCTACAAGGCCGGTATTCCACTGCGCAAGCTGGCCACGCCCGAAGACATCGCCCATGCGGTGATGTTCCTGCTGTCCGAACAGGCCGGCCATGTGGCGATGAGCGATCTGTACGTGGACGGCGGCGCCACCCTGCGCGGGTGAGCTCCGACGCCGGCCGGGCCGGCAACCCATGACCCCCGGTAGTGTCGGCCGCTGGCCGGCAACCCATGATCCCCGGTAGTGCCGGCCGCTGGCCGGCAACCTCATTCAACTTCAGACATCCCCCAACACCCGTCGAGGCGAGATCTGACGTTCAACACCCACTGATCGTTCCACCATGGCGTATGAGCAGCCATCGCCTCCGTCTGGGCCGTCGCTCGATCATCGGCCAGGTCTACGTTCTGAAAACTACCACGCATCAGCGCTGCCGGCTCTTTGAAAGCGAAGCTGCAGCAGTATGTGTAATCGACCAGTTCCATTACATCGAACAGCGTGGACTTGTGCAGTCACTCGCATGGGTCGTCATGCCGGATCACGTCCACTGGATGTTCGAGCTGCGCGCAGCTCACCTCCCAGACATTGCACGCCGAATGAAGTCGTCGAGTGCGCTTGCGCTGAGTCGCCTGGCGGGTCGTCGAAGTACGGTATGGCAGTCTGGATACTTCGATCACGCAGTGAGGGCTGAGGAGTCGCTGGCGCGGCAAGCCCTGTACATCCTCGGGAATCCGGTGCGCGCTGGCCTTGCTGGGCAGGTCGGCGAGTACCCACATGCGTGGTCGGTCTGGTCGTGATGCCGGCCAGCGGCCGGCAC
>NZ_JAPTFX010000004.1:0-77662 GCF_030985895.1 Stenotrophomonas sp. Sm6012
GCGCTACCGGTGTCGCCGGTTGCCTCAAAGCTAAGAATATCTTAGTATGCAAGGCAGGGTACATCCGCCATCCTTATGGGGTCTCCATGGGGTGCGCGACGTGACTTTGTCCGTCGACTCAACACCGACCTTCGCTCGACGCCTCAAACAAGCCCGCCTGCACACGGGTTTGTCGCAGAAGGAGTTGGGCATCCGGGCCGGTCTGGATCCTCACGTGGCCAGCCCCCGAATCAACCAGTACGAGCGTGGCAAGCACGAGCCCATGCTGGAGATTGCTGAGCGGTTGGCCCAAGCGTTGGGGATCCCCGCCGCCTTCCTTTACACCGACGATGATCTGCTGGCCAAGTTGCTCCTGCGCTGGGGCTCGCTAAGCAAGCAGCAGAAGCGCGAGTTGGTGAAGCTGATCGAGGCCACGCCCGAGAAGTAAACCGAACAAGCGCTCGCCCTATGGGCAACTCTTCGCCTCAACCCGTCCTTTGGGCGCTTCTGGAGGGAGCTGCAGTGTCCGCGGCTAGTGCGACTGACAAGTCGCGACATCTCAGGCTTACTTGAGATTTTGTTCACGACCGATACACACGCGCCTTGTCTAAAGTGATATACCATGTCGCCCGTGTCAGCCTCCTCACTTCTACTGCGACTGTTCCTGATCGCCATGCTCGTGCTTAACGGCGCGTGGTCGGCGTTTGCGTCCGTCAGTATGAACCCGGTCATGGAAGAGCAGGCCAGCGAAGTGGCTGCCGCGGTGCAAGTCGACGAAGACTGCTTCGCCCATCACAGTGCTGAGCATCATCCCGATGCCACATCGATTGAAAAGGCTGGCACTGGGCATGGCGACCATGCCGGTCCCGACTGTTGCAAGTCTTCTGCGTGCCGGTGCGCCTGCGTACACGCTTGCGCGAGCGCACTTCCTGCGCGCCTGCATGTTTCGGTGCAACTGGCCTTGGGCCTGGATGTCATGCCGCTGCCCCTAGGGCATGCGGCACCTGCCTTGCCTCATCTGATCCGACCACCGATCGGCTAAGCGTCCCTAGGCGCCGCAATGGCGCCGTTGGTGTGGCTTGCATGCCTGTTTAGGCCAGCCGCCCGCTCTGTACCACCGCCCGCCGGTGGCAACACAACGCTTGGAGCATTTTCATGTCGCATGATGATTTTCGTGGTCCACACGGTGGACCGCTGCTGCCTTCGCGGCGGCGATTTGTCCAGGGCTTGGCCTTGGGAGGCGCAGTCGCAGGATTAGGTTTCTGGCCCAAAGCCAGCTGGGCGCTCAAGGGCCCGGGACAACCCAACGTACTATCGGGCACCGAGTTTGACCTGACCATTGGCGAGACGCCGATGAACTTCACCGGCAAGACCCGCACCGCGATCACGGTCAACGGGTCCGTTCCGGCGCCGTTGCTGCGTTGGCGGGAAGGCACCACGGTCAACCTGCGTGTCTCCAATGCATTGCCCGCTAACTCCATCCATGGCGCGGACACCTCCATCCATTGGCACGGCATCATTTTGCCGGCCAACATGGACGGCGTGCCGGGCCTGAGCTTTGACGGTATCGGACGTGGTGAGACCTACCACTACCGGTTCACCCTGCATCAGGGCGGCACCTACTGGTACCACAGCCACTCAGGGTTCCAGGAACAAGCCGGGCTCTATGGCCCGATCGTCATCGACCCATTGGAGCCGGAGCCCTTCAGCTTCGATCGCGACTACGTCGTGATGCTGAGCGATTGGACAGACCTGGACCCGACGGCCCTGTTCGATCGTTTGAAGAAGATGCCGGGCCATGACAATTACTACAAGCGCACGGTCGGCGATTTTGCGCGCGATGTGAAGCGCAACGGCCTGTCGGCCACGTTGGAAGATCGCAAGATGTGGGGCGTGATGCGGATGACGCCCACGGATCTGTCCGACGTCAACGCCAACACCTACACCTACCTGATGAACGGCACGACCTCGCTGGGCAACTGGACCGGTTTGTTCCGCAGTGGCGAGAAGGTGCGCCTGCGTTTCATCAATGGCTCTGCCATGACGTACTTCGATGTGCGTATTCCGGGGCTAAAGATGACCGTGGTGGCAGCAGATGGCTTGTATGTCCATCCGGTTTCCGTCGACGAGTTCCGCATCGCGGTAGCAGAAACCTTCGATGTGATCGTGGAGCCCTCCGGGCAGGACGCATTCACCATCTTTGCCCAAGACTCCGGTCGCACCGGCTACGTCAGCGGCACGCTCGCCGTGCGCGAAGGATTACGCGCGCCCGTTCCGTCTGTGGATCCCCGGCCGCTGCTGACGATGGCAGACATGGGCATGGATCATGGATCGATGGATATGTCTGGCGGCAGCAAGGGCATGGAAGGCGGCTGTGGTGCGGCCATGGGTATGCCTGGCATGACCCCACCTGCCAGCGGTAACGCGACCTCGGCCCATGCAGGCCATGCGATGCCCGCCGCCGGCGATGGTGCCATGGCAGGCATGCAGCACGGGGGCATGCAATCACACCCTGCCAGCGAGACCAACAATCCCCTGTTGGACAACCAGGCCATGAGCGTGAGTTCGCGCTTGGATGATCCTGGTAATGGCCTGCGCGATAACGGCCGTCATGTACTGACGTATTCCATGCTCAAGAGCACCTTTGAAGACCCTGACGGACGCGACCCCGGTCGCGAGATCGAGCTGCATCTGACCGGACATATGGAGAAATTCTCCTGGGGCTTCAACGGTCAGAAGTTCTCCGATGTCGAGCCGCTGCGGCTGAACTACGGCGAGCGTATGCGCATCGTATTGGTTAACGACACGATGATGACCCATCCCATCCATTTGCACGGCATGTGGAGTGACGTGGAGGACGACAACGGCAACTTCATGGTGCGCAAGCACACGGTGGATATGCCGCCGGGTAGCCGACGCACGTATCGCGTGCGTGCCGATGCGTTGGGCAGCTGGGCGTTCCATTGCCACCTGCTTTATCACATGGAAGCCGGAATGATGCGCACGGTGAGGGTCGACGAATGAACATCAATAGACGCGATACCACCCTGACTGCGCTGACGCTGGCTATCTCGCTGGCCCTGGCCAATGCGGCCAGCGCCCAATCTATGCAGCACGGCTCCATGCCGATGGAGCAGGGCGCGCAGACCCAAACTCAGGATCACTCTGCACATCAGGCGCCGACATCAAAACCTGCGCCAGCCCAAAAGCCTGCAACACCGGCCAAGACGAGCGAAGCGACGATCGATCATGCGGCGATGGACCACGCCGCGCCGCAGGCTAAAACAGCCGAGCCTGCCATGCAGGGCATGGACCATTCGCAAATGGGGCACGTCTCGCCCGCGAGCACACCTGCGGCGCCCACAGCACAGGCGCAGTCGATGCAGGGCATGGATCACAGTCAGATGGCACAGCCCGCGGCGGCCGACACCTCCGGCACGGCCACGCCTGCGATGCGGGGGATGGACCATTCGCAGATGGGCCATGATTCGCCCGCGCCCGCTACACCAGAAGCGGGAATGCAATCAATGGAGGGCATGGACCACAGTCAGATGGGACACGGGCCTGCAGCGCCAACGCAGCCGCGCACCCCGATACCCGCGGTGACGGACGCGGATCGCAAGGCGGCCATCGCGCCGGAACACGCGCATCCGGTGCATGACAACTCGATCAAGAGCTACGTGCTGCTCAATCGCCTGGAAACCTGGGATGCCGATCCGGGCACCGGGCTGGGCTGGGAGGGCCAGGGCTGGATCGGTACGGACCTCAATCGCGTCTGGCTCCGCAGTGAAGGCGAACGCACGGATGGTCAGACCGAGTCGGCTGATCTGGAAGTGCTTTACGGCCGCAGTATCTCCACGTGGTGGGATGTGGTGGCCGGTGTGCGTCATGACTTCAAGCCTGGGGCATCGCAGAACTTCGCCGCTATCGGTGTACAGGGCTTGGCGCCGATGAAGTTCGAAGTGTCCGCCACAGCCTATCTCGGCGAAGGGGGCCAGACTGCCGCCAATGTCGAGGCCGAGTACGAATTGCTGCTAACCAACCGGCTGATCTTGCAGCCGCTGGTGGAAGTCACCGCCTATGGCAAGAACGATCCATTGCGCGGGATAGGTTCGGGTCTGAGTGCCGCTGAGGCGGGGCTACGACTTCGCTATGAGTTCACCCGAAAGTTCGCTCCCTACATCGGCGTGGTGTACGAGCGCGCGTTTGGCAATACCGCAGACATGCGACGCGAGCATGGCGAGTCCTTTGAAGACACGCGCTTGGTCATCGGCCTTCGTACCTGGTTCTAAGGGGAACTGACAATGAAATCCAACAAAAAGATGTGGGTATGGCTCGGTGCCGGCGTGGCATTGGTTGCGGTGGTCGCAACCGCCACGCTCTCTCTGGGCGTGTACAACGTGGCCGCCGACGATCCGCATAGTCGCCCGGTGTATGCGCTACTTGAAACGGCGCGCGAGCGTTCCATTGAGGTGCGCGCCGCCAAGCTTCAGCTACCCACGAACCTTGATGATCCTGAGCGTATCCGCCAGGGTGCGGGCAACTACAACGCCATGTGCGTGACCTGCCATCTTTCACCAGACGCGGCGGCCACCGAGATGAGCAAGGGCCTGTACCCCGCGCCACCGAACCTAAGCAAACAGCCGGTCGCTCCAGCTGAGGCGTTCTGGGTGATCAAGCACGGCATCAAGGCCAGCGGCATGCCCGCTTGGGGCGGCAGCATGGACGATGAGTTCATATGGAACATGTCGGCCTTCCTGCAGAAGTTGCCCACGCTGGACGCGACTGCGTACAAGGAACTTGTCGACAGCAGCGAGGGCCATTCGCATGGCGGCGGCGAGACGCAAGGCCACCATGACGACGAAAAGGCCGAGGATCACCCTGCCTTATTCGAGCCGGGCAACAACTCCATGCCGCATGCGCACCCGCCGGGCGTGGACGACGATCACCACGGCCCGACACCCAGCGACACGGAAGTCGGGTTGGTGAGCCACGGCCATCCCGACGGCAAGGTGGAGTCGCACCCTGCACCACACACGCCCGTGGCCGATGACGGCCATGCGCACCCCCATTGATCTTCTTGGAGCCCACGCAATGAACGCAACAGCAATCTCGTTCACCCTCGCACTGGCACTGGCCGTCGTGTCCCCCGCAATGGCGCAGGCGACACAGCCGCACGCACATCACCCCGCTGCCGCGGCATCTGCGGACGTCGACGTCCCAGTCACTGCAGAGGCCGCGGTCGCCGTAGCGGAGCGTTTCAACAGGGCCCTGTCTAGCGGCGATCTGGCCACGGTCGAAGCCCTGCTCGCTGCCGACGTTCTCATCCTCGAGTCCGGGGGCGCCGAACGCAGCCGCGAGGAATACATGGGCCATCACGCAGTCAGCGATGCGGCGTTCCTCAAGGGCGCCCATCGCCAGCTGCTCCGTCAGCGCGCACGAGCCGCTGGCGAGTTCGCGTGGGTCGGAACCGAAAGCGAGTTGCATGCCCAGAAGGATGGCCAGCCACTGACCGTCCAGAGCGACGAGACGATGGTGCTGAAGGAGACCGCGGACGGCTGGCGGATCGTCCACATCCACTGGTCCTCGCGGACCAAGCGCTGAGTCGAGAGATTGAAATGACTACGCTCACATTGCACCGTCTGACTTTTGTGGTCCTTGCCGTGGCTGGTCTGGGTGCTTGCACCCAGGATGCTTCATCCGCGCAACCCACAACCTCGCCCTCCGCACAGGTTGTCGTCCAATCAGCCGACGCGACTCCAGCAGCCCTGCCACGCATGACCGTCCACAAGACCCCGACCTGCGGGTGCTGCGGTGTCTGGATCGACCACGTGCAGAAGGCGGGATTCACCGTGGATGTGCACGACATGGATGACCTGGGTCTGGTCAAGGAGCGGTTGGGTGTCCCCTATGCAAAGGGCTCCTGCCACACGGCCGAGATCGGCGGATACGTCATCGAAGGCCACGTTCCGGCCGCGGACATCAAGCGTCTCCTCGAAGAAAAGCCGAACGCACGCGGCCTGGTCCTCCCAGGGATGCCGCTTGGTTCTCCGGGCATGGAGGTCCCGGAGGGACGCCAGCAGCCGTTCACGGTCGAGCTGATACATCGCGACGGAACCACTGAACCGTTCGCACAGCACTGATCCGTCGCAGCAACAGGGGACGGTGTTGCGGGCGCGCCGATTCTCGCCCGCGAGGAAGAAGGAGAACCACATGACTCACCATTCCGCAGCACACCGGCCCCAGGCCATGAACGAGTGCATCGACAACTGCACGCAATGCCATGCGATCTGCCTGGAGACCATCAACTACTGCCTGACCAAAGGAGGTGTTCACGCGGCCCCGGAGCACATCGCCCTGTTGGCGACGTGTGCCGATACCTGCGCAACCAGTGCCGACGCGATGCTGCGCGGTGCCAGCGTTCACGACGTGGTTTGCGGTGCCTGCGCGGAGATCTGCCGCCAGTGCGCCGATGCATGCGACGCCATGAACGACCCTGAGATGACGCGCTGCGCCGAAGTTTGTCGCCGCTGCGCGGAAAGCTGCAGCGCCATGGCAGCGTAATGCGTCGAGGATCCCGCCTGAGCCGGTGGGATCCTCGTCTCGCGAAAGCGGAAGTATCAAGAAAATCCGACAAATCGTGGTTTCAGTGACAGTCCGACATCTAACGCTTGTCGCATCGAACACAGCGCGGCCCCTCCCGAACGGGCTTTGCATCACATTCCAATGAGGATTTATCCATATGAAGTCGTCCAACGTCATTCGCTCCTTCGCGCTCGTCCTCGCAATCGCGGCCGGGCAGTTTTCGCTGCAGGTCGCGCACGCCCACGCCGCGCTGCAGCAGTCCACACCGGCGGCAAATGCGGTGGTGGCCTCGCCAGGCCAGATCGATCTCGTGTTCAACGAGACATTGATTCCGCGGGCGTCGCGTCTCAAGTTGCTCATGAAGCACGGCAGTTCCACCATGCCGATCGAGAATTTCACGACCGAGATCGTCAACAACGGCAAGACCCTGCGTGCCAAGTTGCCTGGACCGCTGGCTCCGGGCGTCTATACCGTGGAATACCGCGCCGTCGGTGGTGACAACCACCCCATGCCGGGCAGCTTCAGCTTCACGGTGCGCTGAGGAGTCGCGAATGTTCGACCTGTCGGCTTATGCACTGAGATTCTTGGAATACCTTGTCATCATGGTTCTTTTCGGGGTTCCACTCTTCGGTTGGTACGGGTCGCGTCGATCGGCACTCGCCGACGCCTTGGCCGGGTGGTCACTCATGGGCGTTCTATTGGCGGGTGCCGTAGCCGGTCTCGTGCTCACCGGGCTCGATGTCGTCTTCAAGACCGCGGGCATCATGGGAATGCCGCTTGCCGAGGTTGATCGCGCATCGCTTGGCTGGTATCTGCTCGAGACGTCCGCGGGCCGGGCAGCCATGGCGAGAGGCGCGCTGCTGGTCGCCCTGATGTTCGTGCTCGGATGGCATCGTCGCCGCGGGAAGGTGGAGACCGCCTTCCCGCTGGGGGCGATGCTGGCGGGCGGCGCACTCGCTTCGCTGGCATGGAACGGCCACGCCGCCGCTGGCGAGGGCTTGGCAGGCGCGGTCCGGCTTGCTGCAGGCATCGTCCATCTTCTCGCGGCAGGCGGCTGGATCGCAGCGGTCCTGATGTTCCTTGCCATGCTGCTGCGCGGCAAAGAGACGAACGGCAGCGGGCGTCTGCGATCAACGCATGACTTTCTGCATGGTTTTTCGACGCTGGGAACGATCTTCGTTGGTGCGCTCATCGTGTCCGGCATCGCGCACTACGGGGATCTCACCGCGTGGTCGTTTTCGGCCCTGTTCCAGAGCACCTACGGGAAGTTGCTGCTTTTCAAACTGGCCCTGTTCGCTGGAATGCTGGGTTTGGGAGCGCTGCACCGATGGACGCTGGTGCCGCGCTTGGAACGAGCGCTGACCAGCGGAGATCCCGCGCAGGAGGTGCGGGCTTTGCGGCAGAGTGTTACGGCTGAGGCCGCGCTGGCCATCTTGATCCTGATTGTTGTTTCAGTGCTCGGGACGCTCAGCCCCGAATAGCTGTGTAACCCGCAATGGCACACTGCCTTGGCAGTCCATCCCCACTAAAGCGAGCATCGGCATGAACTCACCGTCGTCCCATGACCATCACCATTCTGCAGGCGCAGCCCCTGTCGAGGCTGCGGATGGACGGGTCATCACCAATCCCGTCCGCTATACGGACGATGCTCCCCAGCAAGTTGAAGTGACCGCCCCAGCAGCGGTGGCCCAACCCAGCGGTACCCACGCCACGGTCTACACCTGCCCGATGCATCCGCAGATTCGTCAGCCAGGTCCCGGCACCTGTCCGATCTGCGGCATGGCGCTGGAGCCGGAGATGCCCTCGCTGGAGGAGGACGACAATCCAGAGTTACGCGATTTCACCCGAAGGTTCTGGTGGACGTTGCCTTTGACGTTGATCGTCCTGGTCTTGGCCATGCTGGGACACCGTCTGCCCGGCTTGTCCACGCAGGCGCGCACCTGGATTGAGCTCGTGCTGAGCGCCCCGGTGGTGCTCTGGGCGGGGTGGCCTTTCTTTGAGCGCTGCCTACAGTCCATCGGCAATCGCAGCCCCAACATGTGGACGCTGATCGGCATCGGCGTGGCCGCCGCGTTTGGCTACAGCGTGGTGGCCACCGTGGCACCGGACCTGTTTCCGGACTCTTTCCGCGAGCATGGACGGGTAGGGGTCTACTTCGAGGCGGCAGCGGTCATCGTCTCGCTCACCCTGCTCGGACAGCTGCTGGAACTGCGGGCGCGTTCCAAAACCTCGGCGGCCATCAAGTCCCTGCTGGGATTGGCGCCCAAGACGGCTCGCCGCGTCAAACCCGATGGGGGCGAAGAGGACGTTGCGCTGGATCACGTGCACGTGGGTGATCTGCTTCGCGTACGACCGGGCGAGAAGGTGCCGGTCGATGGGGAAGTCATCGAAGGCCGCGCCAGTGTCGATGAGTCGATGCTGACCGGTGAACCCATTCCGGTGGAGAAGGCTGTCGGTGATCACGTTATAGGCGCCACGCTCAACGGGACGGGCGCCTTAGTCATCCGGGCGGACAAAGTCGGATCCGGGACGGTACTGGCGCAGATTGTGCAGTTGGTAGCCCAAGCCCAGCGCTCCCGCGCGCCGATGCAGCGTATGGCGGACAAGGTGGCGTACTGGTTTGTCCTGGCCGTGCTGGCCACGGCGGTGCTCACGTTCTTCGGATGGGGTCTGTTTGGACCCGAACCGTCCTGGACCTTTGCCGTCCTCAATGCCGTATCGGTTCTGATCATTGCTTGCCCGTGTGCCTTGGGTTTGGCTACCCCCATGTCGATCATGGTCGCCACTGGCCGCGCTGCGCAGGTCGGGGTCCTGTTCCGCGATGCTCAGGCGATCGAGCAGCTACGTCTGATCGACACGTTGATCGTGGACAAGACCGGTACGTTGACCGAGGGGCGTCCAGCCTTTCGCGACACGCTCTCCAACGCCGGCTTCGACGCCGATCAGATCCTTTGTTTGGCCGGCAGCTTGGAGCAGGGCAGTGAGCACCCCTTGGCCGAGGCCATCGTGGCTGAAGCCCAGCGACGTGGCTTGAACCTGGTGGCCGCCCAAGATTTTGATTCGCTCACCGGCCAAGGCGTCCGCGGGCGCGTGTCCGATCAGGATGTCGTGCTCGGCAACCAAAGCCTGATGGCGTCGGTTGGCGCCGATGTAGCACCTTTGCAAAGCAGCGCCGAGCGTCTTCGGAAAGAAGGCGCTAGCGTGATGTTCCTGGCGGTCAATGGTCGGTTGGCCGGCGCCATTGCGGTGGCTGATCCCATCAAAGCCACGACCTTGCCTGCCTTGAACCTGCTACGTGCCGATGGCCTGCACGTGGTGATGGCCTCCGGTGACGCACAGGCGACGGCCGAGGCCGTGGGGCGCACGCTGGGCATCGAGGATGTGCGTGGTGGCGTCAAGCCGCAGGACAAGGCCGACCTGGTCCAGCAACTCAAAGCCCAAGGTCGTCGCGTGGCCATGGCTGGCGATGGCATCAACGATGCGCCGGCCCTGGCGGCAGCCGATGTGGGCATCGCGATGGGGACGGGCACGGATGTGGCCATGTCCAGCGCCCAGCTCACCCTGGTCAAGGGTGATTTGAGGCGCATCGTGCAAGCCCGTGCCATCTCGTCTTTGACGGTGGCCAATATGAAGCAGAACCTGGGCTTCGCCTTCGTCTACAACGCCATCGGCGTGCCTATCGCCGCCGGCTTGCTGTATCCCAGCTTCGGCCTTTTGCTCAGTCCGATGATGGCGGCCCTGGCCATGAGCCTGAGCTCGGTTTCGGTGGTCACCAATGCCCTGCGTTTGTCCGGCTCCACCGTTGTTGCCACCCCCCACCCTGACCGCGCCGATGAGCCTGCGCGCGGCCATTCCTGTCACTGATGGCTCATATCCCACAAGGAGTACTGCAATGAAGCGTTATGCCTCCCTCTCGATGATGGCCTTGTTCCTGATGGCGGGCGCGGCCTTCGCCGGCGGCCAGACCACCACGCCCACCACCGACCACGGTCAGCACAAGCCGGCGGCGGCCGATGCCGATTTCACCAAGCTCGATGCCAACAAGGACGGCTCGCTGTCCAAGGAAGAACTGGCCAAGCACAAGCTGGCGCCGCACTTTGGCATGCTCGATAGCAACAAAGATGGCAAGCTGAGCCCGCAGGAATTCGCTGCCGGCAAGGGTATGTAAGTGTTCTCAGCCCGGGAGCTGTTCCAACAGTTCGCGGGTTCTTCCGCCGTTCTGCCATTCCCACGGAGATTGTTATGTCCTCTTCGCACGGTACGCACGAAAACGCGCAAGACCCACAGTCCCAGCACGCAAAACCGCACGCCTCACACCAACCTGCCCACCAGGCACAACAAGGGCATCAAGGCCATTACGGCCGCCTGTTGTTGATGATGGGCCTGTCTTTCGTGGCCATGTACGCATTGATGTACGCAATGGTCGATCAGTGGGCTAACGTCTATAACAACGTGAACCAGTTCTACATGGCGGGCCTGATGGCCGCTCCCATGCTGCTGATCGAGCTGTGGCTAATGTCCAGCATGTACCCCGATCGCCGACGCAATCTGATTCTGGCTGGTCTGACGGTGGCGTTCATGCTGTTCTGCTGGTGGGGCATTCGCACTCAAGCAGCGGTCACTGACAAACAGTTCATCCGTTCGATGATTCCCCACCACGCTGGCGCCATCCTGATGTGTGAGGAGAATCGTCTGAAGGATCCTGAGTTGGTGAAGCTCTGCCAGGACATTATTACCTCGCAGACACAGGAGATCGCGCAAATGAAGCAGTTGCTGGCTGAGCGTTCCCATTAGCTCACTGCCTTTTGCCAGCCGATATCACTTCACTGAGCCTGCGCACTGACCATTCGGTGGATCAAACGCGCGGCCACACGTGCGGTGGCTTGATCCGGATCCAGGGGCGGACACAGTTCCGCCACGTCGACCACACGTACCTTGCCCGAGGCCATGACCAGATCCAGCAGGGCTTCCAGGACCTCCAGACTCACCCCGCGTGGGTTGGGGGCGCTCACGCCCGGGGCCACCACCATTGAGTACGCCGGCAAGATCACCAGCGGCTTGGGTAGCTACACCCAGTGGCGTGGCTTGGGCTCACTGCGTATGGGCAAGAACCGTTGGACCGGCGTCTATTCGGCGCAGTACATCGGCAGCGCGGACGACATCATCGCCGTGCCCGACACGATCGGCTCGCATGTGTCCAGCGTGGTGTACCACAGCCTGCAACTGAGCTACGGCATCAAGAAGAAGTGGGATATCTCCGCCGGCGTTGAAAAAGTGCTCGATAAGAAGGCGCCGTTCGTGAAGAACAACCCCAACACCGACACCGACACCATGACGTACGACTTGCTGGGTCGTCGCTGGAATGTCCGCTTTGGTTACCACTGGTAAGCCACGATCACGAGGAGCTACACATCATGAGAAACACGCAACTATCCGCCACACTACTGCTGTTCGCTGTGGCCGGCAGTGCCGGTGCGCACGACCTGTTTGTCGCTTTCTCCAAGCCTGGCACCGCAGCGGGCGAGGCGAACACAGCGTTGGTGAACAATGGCACCTTCGATGAAAGTGCAGGTGCAGTCACCCGAGCGCGTCTACAGGACGTTTCGCTGAGTCAGGGCGGCGCTAAGGCTGCACCGGACTTGGCCAGTTGGAAAGAGGTCGGCAAGCAGAGCCAGCTCACCGTGCATCCGGCGGGCGAGGGCACCTATCTGCTGGGGGTCTCGACGATGGCCTCCACCAGCACGCGTACGGCCAGCGAGTTCGGCAAGTACCTGGAGTTGGAAGACTTGCCCGATACCCTGGCCACCTATGATGCGAGCAAGTTTCCCAAAGGGGTCACCTATAGCTATACCAAGCATGCTCGTACCATTGGACAGGTGGGCACAAAACTGACCGACGATTTCGCTGCCTCGCTGGGCTATCCGCTGGAGATCCGCTTGGCCCGCAATCCTGGAAGCGTGAAGGTCGGCGAACAGCTGTCGTTCCAGGTGCTGCAGCAGGGCACGCCAGTGCCCAACCTACGCGTGTACGTCGGTCATCGTGCTGACGCACCGGTCAAGGGTGGGCACGGTAGCGCTACGCTCCTGCGCACCGATGCCCAAGGCCAAGCCAGTTTCCAGGTGACCACCGCCAAGACCTGGTACATCCACACCAATCACATGGTGCCCTCTACACAAAAGGGTTTGGATTTTGTGTCGGATCGGGCGTCGCTGAGCTTTGAGATTTCCCCGCACGCCGGGCACTGATAAGTAAGCATGTAGGCGGTACTCTCCCCTTTGACGCCAGTCATGACTTCTTCCATGACTGGCGTCTTTTTGTGGGGACTTACCTCAAGTGCTCAGTCTGTCTCTCATTGGTCGCCCCGCGCCGCGCGCAATCCACGTCGCCGCACTAGATAGAACGCTGCGGGAATCACCACCATAGAGAGCACCGGTGCGGTGAGCATGCCACCCAGCATCGGCGCGGCGATACGTTGCATGACCTCCGAGCCGGCACCGGCACCGACGAAAAGCGGAAACAACCCGGCCAGGATGACGGCTACCGTCATCGCCTTCGGGCGCACCCGTTGCACGGCGCCTTCGTAGATAGCCTCCTGCAGGGTAGACACATCTTCCGGCGCACCGCTGGCCAAGCGCTGCTCCCAGGCATGACGCAGGTACAGCAGCATGATGACGCCGAACTCAGCCGCAACGCCGCCCAGGGCGATGAATCCGATCATGCTGGCCACCGAAATCGCATGGCCCAGCCCCCAGATCAACCAGAAACCGCCCACCAACGCCAAGGGCAAGCTGAGCAGGATGATGGATACATCGCTAAGCCGGCGAAACACCATCCAGATGACCAGGAAGATGATCGCCAACGCCGCGGGCACCACCCATTGCAGGCGTGCCAAAGCCCGTTGCAGATACTCGTACTGCCCCGACCACGCCAGACCATAGCCGGCAGGCAAACTCACCTGGGTCTGCACCGCGGCTTGCAGGTCCTGGACCACCGATCCCAAGTCGCGATCGGCCACATCCACGTAGATGTAGCCCACCAACCGGCCGTTATCGCTCTTGAGCATCGGCGGGCCTGGGCTGATTGACAGCTCCGCCACCTGGCTCAAGGTCAGTTGCACACCGCCTGGCGCGATCAGCGGCAGATCCTGCAAGGCCTGCAACGAGTCACGCTGGCCACGGGGGTAGCGCAAGACGATGGGATAGCGTTCGCGCCCCTCGATCGTTTCCCCGATTGGATCACCGCCAACGACCGTGGCAATCAGTTGCTGGAGTTGGCCTTGAGTGAATCCGTAACGTGCAGCGATTTCCGGGCGCACCTGTACATCGACATAGCGCCCACCCGTGACGCGTTCGGCCAGTGCCGAACTCACGCCGGGCACAGTCTTGGCCACCTGCTCGATCTGCTGGCTCAGGCGCTCGATCTGCTCCACATCGGGTCCGGAGACCTTGATCCCAATCGGGCTCTTGATGCCGGTGGCCAACATATCGATGCGATTGCGAATGGGCGGGACCCATAGGTTGGTCAGACCAGGAATCTTGACCGCTGCGTCCAACTCCTGGCGTAGCTTCTGGGGGGTCATGCCCGGGCGCCATTGATCCCGCGGCTTGAAGGTCACGGTGGTCTCAAACATTTCGATCGGTGCCGGATCGGTCGCACTTTCGGCACGGCCCGCCTTGCCGAACACGTGCTCAACCTCCGGTACGGTCTTGATCATCCGGCCCGAGAGCTGGAGCAACTGACGGGCCTTGTCGGCGGACAGGCCGGGCAGGGCCGTGGGCATGTACAACAGGCTGCCTTCTTCCAAGGGCGGCATGAACTCACTGCCCAACCGGCTAAAGGGGATCAAGGTGAGCACTAGCAGCAGGCCGCTGAGCAGCAAGGTGACACCGGGATGTTTGAGGACCCACAGCAGGATGGGCCGATAGCCAGCGATCAGGATGCGATTGATGGGGTTCTGCTGTTCCGGGCGGATGCGGCCGCGGATCAGGTAGCCCATCAAGACGGGGATCAAGGTCACCGACAACCCTGCTGCGGCGGCCATCGCGTAGGTCTTGGTGTAGGCCAGAGGCGAGAACAATCGCCCTTCCTGCGCCTGCAGGGCAAAAACCGGCACGAAAGACAGGGTGATGACCAGCAAGCTGGCGAACAGGGCCGGTCCGACCTCGGCCGCCGAGCGGGCCATCAGCTGCCAGCGCTCCTCACCCTGAGGTTCCCGGCCGTGCGCCTCCCGCCAGTGCTCCAGATGCTTGTGTGCATTTTCGATCATCACCACCGCTGCATCGACCATCGCACCAATGGCGATGGCGATGCCGCCTAATGACAGCAAGTTGGCGGAGATCCCCTGGGCGTGCATCACGATGAAGGCCGCCAGGATACCCAAAGGCAGGGTGATGACGGCCACCAACGCCGAGCGTAGGTGCCACAGGAACAGCAGGCATACCAGCGCTACGACCAGAAACTCTTCGCCAAGCTTGTGGGTGAGGTTGCGTACCGCATCCTGGATCAGCTCGGAGCGGTCGTACACCGGCACCACTTCCACGCCCTCGGGCAAGCTGGATTGCAACGCCTGCAGTCGCGCTTTGACGTTCCGAATGGCCCCCAAGGCATCCTTGCCGGTCCGCAGGACGATCACGCCGCCGGCCACCTCACCTTGACCATCCAACTCTGCGATACCACGACGGAAGACCGGCCCGCGACTGATCGTGGCCACCTCGCCGAGCAGGACGGGGATGCCGTCGTTGCCGGTTACCGGCACCTGTTCGAACGCCTCCTGTGTGCGCAGGTAGCCTTCGCTGCGCACCATCAGTTCGGCTTCGCCTTGTTCGATCACCGAGCCCCCGGTAGCGCCGTTGGCCGCATCCACCGCCTCGATGAGCTCGGCCACCGTCAGTCCACGGGCCGCCAACGCCTGCGGATCGGGCTGGATCTGCCAGGCGCGCACCGCACCGCCCACACTGGCTACTTCAGCCACGTCCGGCACGGTTTTTAGCTCATAACGAAGAAACCAGTCCTGCAACGCACGCAGCTGCCCCACATCACGTTGACCTGTCCGATCCACCAAGGCGTACTGGTAGATCCAGCCCAGTCCTGTCGCATCAGGACCCAGCGCCGGATTCACATTCGGCGGAAGTCGATCGCGTACCTGGCTCAAGTACTCGAGCACTCGAGAGCGCGCCCAGTAAAGATCAGTGGCATCGTCAAACAGGATGTAGACGAATGAATCACCGAAGAAGGAGAAGCCGCGTACCGCCTTCACGCCCGGCACGGACAACATCGTGGTGGCCAACGGGTAGGTGACCTGGTCTTCGATGATGCGCGGGGTTTGCCCCGCCCATTGCGTGCGGATGATGACCTGGGTATCGGACAGGTCCGGCAGCGCATCCAGCGGCGTGTTCTTTACCGACCAGATACCGACCACCGCCAGCAGCGCGGCGGCAACCAGCACCAGCACGCGATTGGCGATGCAAGCATGGATCAGGCGCGCGATCATGGTGTGCCCTCCATCGCTTCGGACATGACCTCGCTTGCCTGGCAATCAGCGGCTGCGGCGGGGCCGAACTTGGGTACCAACTGCATATCCATGAACGGTGACTTGCCCGGCTTGTCGAAATGCTTCTCCGGCACCATCGGGTCATACCAGTACTGCACCGGGCAGCGCGGCGGCGTAGAGGTGGAGGTGTCTGGCGCGACAGGCGCCGGCTGTCTGGACGGTGACGGCACGACAGTGCGTGGTTCGTGCCCGGCGTCATGGCGCTCGTGCACACCTGATGCGCTGGCAGGGCGTGTCGGTTGTGCAGCACCCAGGCGCTCCAACGCACCGGAGAGACTGGCTTCGGAGTCGAGCAAGAACTGACCCGAGACGACCACGCGTTCACCACCGGCCAAGCCTGCCACGATCTGCGTGCGCCCTTGCACGCTACGTCCCACACTCACCCGCACTGGCCGGAAGCTCCCGTCCGGATCCTGCACGATGACCCGGCTGTCCCGCCCGGTGGCGATCAGCGCCTCCGTGGGAACGACTGGCAGGGCCTGCTCGGCGTCGGGCTGCACCAGAACCTCGGCGAACATGCCCGGCACCAGCCGACGCTGCGGGTTGCGCAGCACAATTCGCGCCCGCTGCGTGCGACTAGCCATGTCGACCTGGGGAAGCAACGCCTGGATCTGTCCGGCAAAGCGCTCTGCCGGCCAGGCACTGACCGTGGCCTGCACTGAGGTCCCCGGCCGCAAGGTGCCCAGCGCTGCCTGGGGTACCGAGGCCTCCAGCCACAACGTGTCCAGCCCATTGATCTTGAACAGTGGCGTACCGGGCATCACCGTCTGTCCCTCGCGTGCCAGGATCTCGGTCACGACACCACTGTGGTCTGCGCTAAGCACGACGCCACTTCTGGCCGAGGCGCCAGAAGGAACACCCAACGAACGCAACCGTTGTTGCGCCGCACCCTGCAGCTCACGCGCGCCCGCGGACTGAGCTTGGCTCAGGGCATGTGCTTCGGCGATGGCCGCGTTCCATGCCGGGGCCTGCACGGTGGCCAGCGTTTGACCACGACGAACCTCGGTAAACGGCGCCTTTACCTGCACGTGGGTGATCAAGCCTTCCATGCGCGCACTGATCACGCTTTCCTGGGTCAGATCCCACGTCAGTGTGCCCGGCACGCGTACGGCAGTCCCTAGTAACTCTACCGTCACTTCCTGAGTGCGTATGCCCACGTTCTGCTGCAGGCGCGGATCGATCTGCGTTCCGCCCCCTATGGCCTCATCTGCGTATTTGGGCAGCAACTCCATATCCATGAACGGAGATTTGCCCGGCTTGTCGAATCGCTGCTCCGGCGCCATGGGGTCGTACCAGTACAGCACCTTGCGTGCTTGATCTGCGACGCTCGTGCCGGGGGGCGGGGTGGTATCAGAGGTTCGAGTCATCCAGGCGTAGCCGCCGGCAAAGCCGAGCGCCAGCAACCCGAGGGCCACGGCGAGCTGTGTGAGACGCGTCTTGGTCGGGCTCATGGCGTGTTCTCCTCATGGGGTAGCAGATAGGCCAGTGCCGCCCAGGCACGGCCCTGTTCGCCCAGCAGACGGGCGTTCTCCAGGTGCAATTCGATCTCATCGCGCCGCGCTTCCAGCCACGGCTGCAGGTCGGCACCGGCGCCGTAGGCGGCCAACGCCGTGCGTGCACGATCGCGCGCCAAAGGCAGGCTCTGCGTGTTCTGGCGCTCCAACTGGCCGGTTAACCCGCGCCATCGCGCTATCGCGCGTTGCACCGACTCGGCTTGGATGCGCCGGGCCTCATCGCGCTCTGCGGACACCGCCTCCAGCTCGGCCCGCCGTGCCGCGATGCCTCGTGCTTGGCGGTTCTTCTGGAACAGCGGCAGGCCCACACCCACTTCCACCATGAGCATGTCGCTGCGCGCCATGCCGTCGGGTGCGCGCTCGCGACGTCCGTAGGTGAGCTCCACACTCCAATCCGGGCGGGTTTCGGCCACGGCCGCATCCACCTGGGCCTGGGCTAAGCTCTCGCGTGCCTCCCAGCCCAGTAGTGGCGTGTGTTGGTCCAGTTTGGCCAGCAGTTGGGTGGGCTCCAATGGCAACTGCGAAAAATCCGGTGCCGCACCACTGGCCAAGATCGCCTCTGGTGCAATACCCAACCACCGCGCCAGGCCGGCCTGCGCGGCGGCGTGCTCCGCATGTACCTGCTCCAGGCGATTGTCCAACTGCAGTAGGGCGGCCTGGGCGGCAAGCACATCACTGGCCCCGTCCGTGCCGCCTGCCAAGCGAGCACGCGCCGCACGCTCGGCTATACGGGCCGGCTCGCGCAGACCTTCCAACGCATCTACGGCTTGCTGCGTACTCCACAGCTCGATCCAGGCCAGCGCGGCCGCTTGGGCCACCATCTGCTGTTCGGCCATCGACAGTGAGCGCGCTTGCGCCAGCGTCGCTTGCGCCAACGCGTGCTCGGCACGTCGTTTCGCACGCGCAGGAAACTCCTGCATCAGACCGATTTGCTGGGTGGTCATCTCATCGGCCCGCAAGCTGAAGGCATCGGGTCCGCTGACGGGCCAGTTCGCCAGCCCCACGATCAAACGTGGGTCGGGAAGCGCGCCAGCACGCGCGGCTTCTTCGGTACTGGCATCGATCTGCGATCGGCGCACCTGCAGGGTTGGGGCGTTAGCAAGCGCCCGTTGTAGGGCTTCTGTGTAGCTGATCGGGATAGCGGGCGATGCCGCCAGCACAGGACCACTGAGCGCCAGGGCAAACACGAACCCACACGCCATCTTGCGCCTTGCACGCAAGAAGAAAGACATCTCCATAAGACCTCCGGGAAACGACAACGAGCGCGCTGCAACGCATGCAGCACGAGCACGGGTCAATCCAGGAGGGGGCTTAAATCAGCAGGCTACAGAAGCGCTGCAGGGGAGGCGGATCGGACACGCACACCGGAACATCCCGATACAACTGCGCGTGTACCGGTGGCAACAGAGCCTGCACCAGCGCGAAGGCGGCCAGCGCGGGCTGGTAAGGCACTTGAGGGGCCTTCGCATCGGCCGTGGCGATGTGATCGCGCTGGCAATGCTGGTCGCACAACGCCGGAGCATCGGGATCCGGCGTGGACATCTCTTCGCAACCGACCATCAGGGTCGCTTGTCCAGCTTCCACCGATTCCAGCGGACAGGCGTAAGCCACCAGCGCGAGTTGCTGCAGCAGCAGCGCCCACAGTCCCAGCCATGCCAGTCGGGCACGAGAACGGGGTCGCCGCCATCGCCTCAGCAGCCTCACCATGACAGCTCCCGCACGCCCGAAGCAGCGCCTGCGGACGCTGGGCAGATCAGGGCAGGGGACGTGCGAGCTCTCATGATGGCCAGTCTAGCCCTCTTGGGGCCGACTGTCATTGATCAGGATCAAGCCCTCGCGCGGACTCAGCGGTGGCATCCGCCGCAGCAGGAGGATGCGACGGCCGGGGCGGCCGGCGTACCAGCCTCAGAAGGGAGCACCGCAGCGATCACATAGCCTTGCCGCTGGATAGCCTCAACCGCCTGTTCTACGGCAAGCAGGCCCTCGATCTTGACCACGCCACTGCCCAGATCGACGTCCACCTGGGCGTGGGGGTCAAGGGCCTGAATGGCTTGGGTGACCGTTCGGACACAGTGACCACAGGTCATACCTTCAACAACGAGATTCATGGACAACCCTCCAAAAGCATCGGCGGTTTGCCGACGGCGTGACGATGAGCCTTCCCACGGTGGGAAGGTCAAACGACAGGCAAGTTGAGTGGTAATCCGTCCCGCGTTGTTGACCTTCCCATCATGGGAAGGCTCAGGCTACCTGCTCGTTCCTATTGGCCCTCACTCCATGGACATAACGCGCACTTATGCGAATTACGTTATTGATTATATTACATTAATACAGGAATCGCAAGGTCTGTAGTTGCACCGTGCCCTGGCCGGCCACAAACGCGATAAGCTAAGCATTCCTTAGTGCTAGTCATTCTTGATGTCATGACGATGCCATCTGAGCGCACCCGCAATGTGCTGCAGGCGGGCGCGTTCCTCAGGCAGCTAGCGGCCAGCCAAGCCGTGCCTAAAGAGGTGCGGCAAGAGGCATATCGACTGCTGCGGCACTATCCAACCGTCAGCGACATCGAGGCGATTGCTGAGCACGAAGAGCGGCTGCGAGCGCTGACCCAGTCGGCCTTCGTACGACCCTACCTGAGCAGCGAGATCGAGGCGGATTGGTTCTCCGGGTACCCGCTTGGCCCTCATCGCATCTGACCATGAAGCAACCGAGCAGGCCGCGTGGAAGAGGGACTACGTCTGCGGAGACAGCGCTGGAGGCTTCCTTTGAACGGGCCCGCGACAGTGCGGCCGAGGAACGCGCATTCTTCAAGCGACTGATGGATGCGATCGTGTACGTGCATGCGCCCATCTCGGACGACGCGCAGACACTGCGGCTGGTCCAGTTCCGCCATCCTGACGGTTTCGATGCGATCCCTTTCTTTACCTCGCTCGACAAGGCGCAGGCGGCCAGCTCGTCTGCTGTCAGAATTCTGGGAGTTTCAGGCCGTGAGCTGCTAACCGGTACTCGCGGCGCGACGTTGATGCTCAATCCCAACTACGGCGGCGTTGTCCTGTACCCGGAAGAGGTTGCGACATTGTTGGATACGGGCTTTCTGGCCAGGGTGGAACGTCTGGCGCCGGCGGAGTTCGCGGTGAGACCTGCCCAGGCCGCGCCGGCTTGGCTCGCTCCGGCCATCAGCGGCAGCCTTGAGCACGCCGACTTCGTCTCGTCGGCCTATCTCCTGGAAACTCACTCGTCAGGGGGCGTCGAACAGCCTCCCGGTCTGTTGATCTGGCTGGTGGTGGACCTGGCTTTCGCCGAGCGGGCGGCTCGTCTGGTGACCACCGCCATACAGCCCTTATGCTCAGATTTGGACGTCATCATCGACTTGGCGGTCCACGACGTATCGCTGCCTTTGCCGGCGGGCTTGGATGATCCCCAGATCCTGCCCATATTTTTTCACGAGAATCAAGCCAACTTGAGCACAGCTCATCGGCCTATGAGCCCTGAAGATAAGCTACTAGCACTCCTTCCGGGATTGACCGAGGAAGAGAAGGAACGGCGGACCCGCGAGGGTATGGCCGACGTCGACGCTGGACGTACGATCCCGCACGAGGAACTACTGCAATGGATCAGGCGACGGTCAGAGCCTTCTTGAAGGTTTCCGTTGGGTCAGGAGCGTGGAAACTCTTGAATCCAATATTCAAGAAGGGCACGCGTGCCTGAGCAGTACTCCAGGAATGCCTGTGTCACGCGGCTTCTGGTTCAATCAAGCCTAGGTCTGTAATCCACGAACTGCCTGACGTCGAGGGGTGTTTCCTCGTTGAATCATGGTGTTAGAGACGATTCGGCTGTTTTTCTCACGAATCCCTGCCGACCTTCTTGAAAAACTGAACCAGACCTACCCAAACGCTTCCGTAAGGCAGGTGGTGAGAGGGCAGGTTAAGCACATCAGGGATAGCAATCCCAAGGAGATAGAAGCGCTACGACAGGAGGCCAACGATCAACTTCCTACTATCGCCGAGCTAAAGAGGGTCAGTGCGGTTGATCCAGAGTTCCGGATGGAAAACAGCTTCTTTGGGCCCAAGCCAGTCATCACCGCCCGCATCATCAACCGCTCAACACTGCCATTGAGCGAAGCGAGCTGGAATGCGGCGCTGTACATCAATGGCGATGTACAGCCTGTAGCCACGTCGAAGGTGCGCAGCGATTTCCGTTCCATCGAAGGCCTCAAGCCCGAACACCATGTTACGGCTCGATTCACTGTCGGATTCGTCAAGGGCGATAAGGCCTGGACCACCTTGGCGATTCGTCAAGCTACATCCACACGCGTCGAGCTGGAGATGATCCCTGAGACAGCAATGGACTTTACGGACAAAGCCTATCTAAGTGCCGATCTTCAGAAGCGCATTGATTTCCTTGAGAACCAACTCAAGCAAGCGAGCGAGTTCGAAGATGTCTGATGCTACCAAGCCCCGCCGGCGGATCACCCTCCGGCGGGGCTTGGTAGCGGTACCGACGTTCACCCCCGCCAAAGAGGACCATTACACAATGCGCCCGTCCATCCTCGCCTTGGACTTAGAAGGAACGCTGATTTCCAACGCTGTAAGCCAGATCCCGCGCCCGGGCCTCTACGAATTTCTGGAGTCGGCAAAGTCGCTCTTTGAGGGTCTAGTCATCTTCACCACAGTTCCGGAGCCTAGATTTCGCGAGATTGCCGACCTATTGGCTTGCGAAGGAGCGGCCCCGGGTTGGTTTGCCCGCTTGCCATACATAGACTGGACTGGGCCGACGAAGGATCTTGCCAACGTTTCCCAGCCCATCGGCTCTGCATGGCTACTAGATGATTACGCCCCCTATGTACAACCGGGACAGGAACATTGCTGGGTCCCGGTTCAACTGTTTTGTTCTCCTTACCCCGAGGACGACGCGGGACTGGACGATGCCATCGAGGCAATCCGTAAGCGACTGAACGAGTACTAGAGGGCCATCTCTTGGCCGGCGTCCAATGGGCCACAGGCTCGCCGGTCAACCAAGGTCCAGCGCTTCGTTGGAGAACCGTCGATATAGACCTGGGGGGGCGTTTACCGCGATAGAGTCCTGAGCCCCCTCAAACCATCTCATGGACCCGTGGCAGCTGGTCGGTCTACTCAGACTAGAAGCTAAAGCTGCCAACTGCCGCTAGGTTCCAGCCAGTACGCCATGCCCAGCGGCAGGAAAGTCTCCATTGCAACGTCCAGGATCAACGGCTGACGCCAACCCTGACCAGGCAAGAAGCAAAAATCCTTCCGGGCGAGGGTTCCAGCTTGCTCGCGTCCAGCTAACCAGATGCATCTGCGTTTTATCTCGCGATCAAGTGCTCGCCTCGCGGCATGCTCATCCAAACCGCTTTGTATGAACTCCGAGGCAGAATTTCGCATGCTCGCCCACAGCACGTAGCGCTTACGCCCCAAGCTGAGCGCATTCCATTCAGGCGATCCAATCGACTGAAGCCCGTCGCCTAGCTTCGGGTCCAACCGATGCTTCCGCAGAAGGTTTGCCAAGTACGCTCGAGCTTCGGTGGATGCCAGTGAAATTCCGAGATTCCGCCTCGCACTGGGCGTGCACTCAGCCGCCCACTGGGTGAGCGACCGGGTCAATGCCGACTCAAGGTTCAAGTCACTGCGAGACCACGGAGATTTGTAGGACCAAGCCAGGGGCTCATACAGAGATCTTGCGGCAAGCCGAGAACATTCGACTGGTTCGCGATGGAGGACGCGCAGCGTCGCAAGCGTGTCAAGTGCCTGCGAGGCCAACCCCTCAGCAGCTACCGGCGAACTAGCCGTTCTTGAGCGCTCTAGCGCGCACCACGCGCACGCAAGAAAGGGACCTATTGAACGAACGAAATTGTCCAGTTCTGGCCAGGGCGCGATGAGGGTCGGTTGGCTAACGACATAGGCCACACAGCCCTCAAATCGCGATACCAGTTGTCAGGATATCAACCTGCCCACAGACTGTCTATCTGACTTTCCGATATTGACCCTTAGGTGTTCTCTCCAGTTCAACGATATCTGAACATCCGATATCCTAGCCGTGCAGCGAATGAGCGGGGAGCGCCCCGGCGCACGACGCAGAACGTTACCGCATGTTGGGAGAGCCGAAATGATGCGCACCAGCGCTAGCCACCCGTTACTGATTGCAGAGTTGCCTGTTGGAGCCCATGGAGGCGGCATAGGGGTGACATTTGCGCCAGGCAAGTACCAGGAAGTCGCCATGACTGGAGCATGGGCGAGAGACCTAGATGTGGACGTCTCGGCTATTCAGGACTGGGGTGCCACTCACCTAGTCACCTTGCTTGAGCCTTGGGAGCTCAAGGACCTTCGAATCGAGAGCTTACCGGCGATAGTGGCGGGGAAGGGCATCTCTTGGCATGGACTGCCAATCACTGATGGAGCCGCACCAGACGACAGACTCCTCAAAGATTGGCTACAGCTAAGTGCTGAGCTCGTCGCTGACATGCTGAGCGGTCAAAGGATCGTGGTCCACTGCAAGGGGGGGTTGGGACGCGCGGGAACGGTCGCTGCCATGCTTTTGCTGCAGTCTGGCGAGGCCAAGCGGGCATCGGATGCCATCCACATGGTGCGGCATGCCAGGCCAGGCGCAATCGAAACGATTGCTCAAGAGGAGTTCCTAGAGTACTGGGCGCAGAGCCTTCACCCGGGCGGAGCTTGACCACTCAGGTGCGCAGTCAGGAACTCAAGGACGAGTTGCCTGTGGATCCAGAACTCGAGGGCTTCTTAGGTCTGGATCCAGAAATCGACGGCGTCTCCATAGTGGATCTTCGCGAGGGTTCAGGGCACATCAAAAATTCGCTGCCTCGAAAGCTAAGAACCTTGCTGTCGCACGAATCAGGGTCTTGTGCTGGGGCCGGACCAGCGCTATCGCTGACTAAGGCAGGGCAACCTCCAGGGACTGTACTGCGACGGCGCGATCAATAGACATCTGTCAGATGTATCGCCACCACTATCGATCTAATGAATGCTGACTCAGCCGATGCGTGCTGCCTTAGGAGTTACGATCTGACTGCACTCGTGGCCGAGGCGAAACGCCACGACGTACAGGACCGTGGCATCCATCGGCATACCTGAGCCCATCCGAATGACGACCTTACGCTGACCGTGCGACAGTGATACTCCCAGTTCCCGCAGGACCTCAATGCGCTGCTGCAGCCCGTCGTAGATGTCTAGCTTGTCGACTTCTGAATACAGGTCTTGGCAGTCGCGATACTCACGGTAGTAGTCGACCAGTGCAGCAAACTCGCTCGCCGCCTCGCGCGACAGCTCGAAAGCCGGTTCGGACAGATCCATGTCGCACGAAACGATCAGGCTGGCCAGCTCGCGCCCAGCAGCAAGCGGGGACACCGCCAGGGTGATGTAGTCGCGCTCAAACTGCGCTTGCGCCGCCTGCAGTTCCTCGTCTGTCGGCAGCGAGAAAGGCTTGTTGAGTGCATCGATGTCATTGAAATCGAAGGCGCGCGCCAGTGCGCGACGGGTGTCGAAACTGGCCGAGTCACCCTGCTCAACCCGCTGAACTGTTCGCACGTTCAGGCCCGAGATCTCGGCCAATTGTTCTTGCGACCAATGACGCAACTGGCGGAACTGGCGAATGCAGGCGCCAACCTCAGCAGCGGTAAGCAGGCGAGGCGGGGTCTTGGTGGTCATAGAAGATAACTCCGGAGGGGTAGGGAGCCCAGATTAGGAGGGTGCCGAACTTGGAAACATGACAGTCGCCCGACAGGCCCCCGACACAGATCAACTGCCAGGACTTGCCCCAACGAGAAATCCGGGGCAACTGCTTATGCGCCCGTGATGTTCTCCCCGTGCCCCCAGAGGGGGGCGAGGCCCAACTGCCTAGTCACTCACCACAGACCCCACCCTAGACGCGCAGGCGATCCGGGACAGCTCTATGGCGAGGGCTGATGGGGGGTCAATGGCTCCAACTCTGGCAAAACACCCCCAAATTGATGATGCAGTGCATTCATCCATGCCAGAACTGGTTCGCCTGGCCACAGGTGCGCCAGATTCAGAAGGGTTAGCATGGCAAGCGCATTGCTGTTCATGGCCACCCCCGCCAGAAGCGCGCCCGGGTAGCCATTTAACTGCCTTGCCAAGGGGTGAATCCCGGCATGGAGATAGGAGTTCAAGCCGACATAAAGGCATTGTCTGGCTCTGCCCAACAACTGTGATGCTCCTCGGGGCCCAGAGGACTCAAGCTTTACGAGCATGTCCTGAACGCCAGGGAGCCTCTTTGCCGCTTGCTGACTCTCCAGAGTCAGGGGCGCAAGAAGCTTCTCGATGTCGGCGTCGGTAGCTGCATAACATGCCCAGGTTGCACGCACGAGGGGCTCATACTGGGACCGGACCAGCGAGATTGCTGACTGGGGCAGAGTAGCGATCAGGGACTGTACTGCCACGGCGTGATCAAGGGACATCTGGCAAAGTGCCGCCACCGCCGTCGATCTTCGGTCACGTCCATGCTCTATCTCCATCCAAGCGGCTCGAATTTCACCCAAGAGCTCTAAGGAGCCCTCCAGCACAGACGCCCGATCCTGGTCAGCCGATTGAGGCACAAGTCATCCTAGAATCGTGATCTGCAGGCAAGAGTAACGGCTCGTCCATCGGGCAAAGCCCTCAGTTGGCCGGCTGGGCTGCAGCATCTGTTAGCCGGTAATCTCTGCATTGCATCATCCGTGCATCAGCAATTTCTGCGTTGCGTCAGTCGCAAGTCAAGTTTTTCTGCAATGGACCGTCTTGCACTGAAATTTTATTCCTCAAAAGCTGAAATCTCTGCAATGGCACCCTAAGAATGTCTGCGATGAACAGCGTTCTGGTCCGCGCGCGATTGCTTCCTATATTGCAACCATACGCTCAGCCAGCCAACCGCCGGGATCCATGATCGCGCGAGCGGACGATCCCGGTCGCAAATGGCTGGCTGCCGTCACTCTCGTGGCTTTGAGCGATCAAGGGGAGCAGTCTGGCCCACGTGTCGAACAGAAGCCTTGGATCTTGGTGGATCAGAAGCGAAACCCGCAGCGCATCTTCCATCGCCTTGAGGTAGCCGCGGCGTATCTCAAGTGCGTTCTCGCAAGCATTGGGGCGACCAAGAATTTGTGTGATCGCGGAGGCCATAGCAGTCTGGACAGGAGGGGAGGGGAAGGCGATAGTCTGCAAACGTCTAGACGATCCCGCAATGAGCATCCTCAACGTTCTCCTCACTCGTGACCACCTCGTCGTCGCAGCGGATACCCTGGCAGAGGATGCTCTCACAGGGGCGTATTCCGCGGGGGCAAAGCTGCTGCTGATCCCTCAGCACAACGTAGTGCTTGCTGCGCGCGGGTCTACGCAATTCTTCCTCCGCATCTACGAGCTTGCACTGCAGGCCAGCTTCCGCGCAGATTTCACAATAGAACAGCTATCTGCCGAGCTAGGGCTGGTGGTGGACCAACTCTGGCCGAACTTTGAGAAAGCGGTTAGCGAAGCGGGATTGCCGATCGAGCAACTCGGGACCGAGTTGGTGCTTGGTGGATGGTCGTTGAAGAACGGCCGGATGATGGCCACGGCGTATGCGAAGAGTGACAGCCGGCGCCCTTGCGTTGTCCAGCCGATCGGGGGGCAGATGGCGTCGCCGGGCGAACCGCTCCAGGCCGCGACCCCTAGCATGGCCCAGGTGGATCTGCTGGCCCATGCGCGTCTCCAGGTCAGCTACCTCAATGGGCAATTGGGCCGGAAAGTAGCAGGAGGTCGACTGCTAGTTGGGTTTCTGCAGAAGGGGCAAGCCCTGCTCAAGGATCTAGGAGAGATCTAGGTCGCGGGAGTCAAATACGCTAGGGGCTGAAATCGAAGTTCAGGTCTGGCCCTAAGGCAGAAGGCCAAAGCAGACCAAGGTCGTCCGTGGATTTGGGATGTTTATCGAGGGCAGGGTGGATGTCCGCTTCTGGCCGGAAGCGGACATTGGGCGGCGACCGGCCCGGTGATGGCATCCGCCTTCGACCCAAAGCGGGCATCGTTCTCGACACACCTGAGTTGATCCGTACTCCAAAGCCTGTTTCCGCTACCCCTTGTAGTGCTCGACGTAGAGCCCCAAAGCTGCCAACGACGCATACACGGCGGACCCAGCGTTGGTCGCGTACAAGGCAAAGGGAACCGGAGGATCGCAGGGAACTGTTGCGATGAACCACGGAGCTGAGCTCGTCAAGCTCGTCCTAGGTGATGTGAGGAATCCTAGCTCCCTACGCATACCTAGCGCCTCGCGGACGTACGCCTTGTTCCAGCCGCCAGTCTTGCACGAGACCCCAAGAAGTAACTCCGTAAATGCGGGATAGCGACGGGTCTTAATCGGACGATATACACCGACGTCAATCTCGTGACGGTCAGCCGCTTTGACCACCGTCGTGCCTTTCCAGCTATGGCTTAGTGTGGTGACCTGCACTGAAATCCTAATCTCGAGCTTCTCAGTAGACGTAGATCCACTGATGTAATCGTGATCCGGATGGTTTGCTTTGCATGGAGATCCTCCAAACGTCAGGACGCCTGCCATCTTGGGGGTACACGTGAGCTTGTAGCCCGCACTATCGATGATTCGCAGAAGCCTAAGCAGCACCCGAAGTTCGTAAGCCTTTCCTTGCGCGTAGGGAGACCCGCTCGCCTTAGCACGCGAAATGGCTGCTTTCACAGCGTTGAGGATTGCTAACTTACTGATCGTCACAATCGCGGTCCTCGTGGCGCGTGTTCCTCGCGAGGGTCGTCCGGTGGCAAATATCGAGCGATATAGGCCTCAAGATCTGCCTGCTCGTGATCCGTCAAACGCTGGGGTGATACAGTTGGTAGATGTGACCGGATTGAGCGAACTCGGCGACCTTCTGGTGTCTCAACAGTGTAATGAACGTCCTCCAGTCCGGTGAGACCTTCGACCAGCTTCCCGATCTCACCCAAGGTTTGCGAGAGGGCGTCTTGGGTCGTCACAGGTCTAAAATCGAGAACCGCCGCAAGTGCGGCTGCAGCTTGTGCATTCGTGTCGTCCTCGTAATCAGACATCGCCTGAACAATCGCGGAGCGAAGCGATCTAACAATTTGTGGATCAAGCTCAGACGCAAGGGCTAGCGCCTTCCCTATCTCCCTAATCACCTCTTCACCACCTTGATCTTCTGCCATTCACAACTCCACAGCTGTAGACATTAACGGACCGCGCGGGATGAACCGCCCGGATTCTCTAAATTCAATTGCCGAAGGTTGCCGTTGGCAATGTTCCTTAAGAGTAAGGCACAGTGCGGTTTGGTTCCATAAGCGGATCGCGCTGGCTGTATCCCGAAGTGTGCGATGACGCCGAAGCTGGATAGTGTCGCTGAATTGGACCATCAGGCACTTAGGTCTGAGCCCTGATACAGATTGATGATATGACTCCAAGTCGCGTACGGGCTGCGAAGAGCACCGGCTACTTTGGTCCGCTTCTGACCGAAAGCGGACATTCGTTTAACCAAGGGTGAAGGAAACTTTTAGGGCCAGGATGGACTTCAACTCTCTCGTTCGCTCGCTTCTATCCGATGCGAAGATGCGCCGTAACAAGCCTCTGCGAGACTAGTGCGCGAGCCAGGTCGCTGACATTGCTCCATGGCCTATGACGTGCCCCGCACCCGCTGGTCAAATGGAACCGCCCTCGGCACCATGGGCACGACCATCTAAGGAGTTCTTCATGCTCTACCAAGATAAGTACGTCGCCTTCATCGACATGCTCGGGTTCTCCGCACTTGTCCAAGAGTCGGCAGCCGACATGAGCAAGCTTGATGAAATAGCAGAGGCCATCGACAGACTAAAGAACACAGCGTGCTGCAACCCAGCAACAGGACTTTTGTTCACTTACTTCAGCGACTGCATCGTCATATCAAGCAGCCGCTCTCCTGCTGGCCTTGCCGACATCCTGAGCTGCATCAGAATGTTGGCCGAGAACCTGCTAGTGGTTGATATATTGATACGTGGAGGGCTCACAGTTGGAAGCATTCATCATGATTCTCAGATGATCTTCGGACCGGCGATGCTGGACGCCTATCGCATGGAATGTAAGGAAGCACGCAATCCCATGGTGCTCGTGAGCGAAGAGGTGCGATCGGATGCTCGCGCTGCGGGGTTAAGCAACCTGTTGACGTGGGAAGACGAAGAGCCAGACCGCCACTATGTCCACTATCTGATCTCGTACAGCGCTTATGACTCTAATCCAAGGGCGGGCGTCGTGATTCTCGATAGCCAGGCCGCTCTCATCCGGCATTTCATCGCCAAGAGGCTGCTAGGCGCTCCGGGTAAGATCCTGGATAAAGCCGAGTGGATGGAACGATATTGGAACGAGAAGGTGGCGACAGGTGGAATTCTCGGACGTGTTGACAGGGTCGCAGACCTTGTTAGGCCCAATGCGCGACCATTTCGCAGCAGACTCGCCGTTCTAGCACCGCAACCGGGCGCCACTAGTGTGGACTAGCGAATCAGGCAAGCAGCTGCCGATTCCTTGCAAAGATTCAATTCAATTGGCCATACGGAAGCACGTGCAATCCCTGATGGCAGTCGGGACCACCATCTCCCCATTGCCAGCCGCGTCTGAACCAGCGCCCGGAACGCTTCAGCGGAAGGGGCTGGTCCCTTCCGCTGGTGCCTGCCCTGGTTGCACCGGCTATGCGCGGCCACCACGTTCCCGGACACGTCTCTGCCCCCGTCCTGTTGGGCCACCAGGTGCTCGGCGGTGCATTGAAAGGCTCGGGCCTTACTGGCCTTCAGCCCGAGCTCTGAGGGTGCAGTGAGCCACATCGGCAGGCCGCAATAGAAGCAACGGCCCGATTGGGCGTAGAAGGCAGAAGTGCGAAGGGATCTGCGGCGTTTGGCGGTCATGGATGGCTCCGGAATCGAAGGATTCCCGTGCCCCCATTGGGTGGACCTCGGGCACCCGGAGCCTATTGGCTATGCGGGCACAACACCGGCGCTTTATAGCGACTGGCTAAGGCGTTATAGCTCAGCGCTTGAGCCGCTACAAGGCCCAGATGCCGACCAGAACGGGAGGGAGTCACCGACGCCCAGTTAAGGTCAAAGCTTGGTCAGGGGGGCGAGCGACGCGCTTGAGCAGGTGGAGCGGGGCGTGGCGCGTCACCCAGGGAAGTCGCGGTGTTGTAGTCCTGCTCAACCCGCTGAACTGTTCGCACGTTCAGGCCCGAGATCTCGTCTAATTGTTCTTGCGACCAATGTCGCGACTGGCGGAACTGGGAAGTGCAGGCGACAAGCTCTGACCGATCAGGTGCGCAGTTGGGAACTCAAGGGCGAGCTGGATGTGGAGCCAGAAATCGAGGGCGTCTTAGGTGCGGATCCAGGAATCAAGGGCATCTTTGGGGGAGATCTGGAAATCGCGGGCGTCCTTGTGGGGAAATACGGGCGGACAGCTGTGGGATCTGGGGCGTTTCCGTTGTGGCAGTCAAGAGCTGGAGGGTGCGACACGCGATTCTGGCGAAGAAACTGACGAAAGTGGAGAGAAGCCATGACGCACGAACGCGGCCATAGCCCGATACAGTATTTCGCATAATGTATATTATGTTCAACGCCAGATCCGTGCCCAGTTGACTGGATCCCCCGGACAGCCTCCCCATAGCCAAGTCTTCCAGCCATCCGTCCCAGTCAGCGCTCCCAATCACTCCCCACAGCGCCGGTAGTCAAACGGAATCCGAAGGATCTTCCCATCATCCCCCGGCCCCGAGATGCTTGCCTTCAATGAAGCACCATCACGCCGGTACTCGATGCGATTCGGAAAATCATGCTGCGGATTCTCAAACACCACCCAGTTCTCGCCATGCTCGGCAATGACGAACGTGGTCGGCGCCACGCCATTGGGTTGCACATGCAGACCGGCCGTTTCGCCCGCCGGCACGAGCCGCATGTACTCGAATGACTCCATGCTGCCGCGGCTCAGCGTGCGGGACATCCCGAGTAACGCGCCGCCGGCTTCCGCCAGCCAGACCTCGTCCAGCCGCCGTTCGTCGGTGCCACCGCACCAATGCCCGGCCAACCAGTCGAACTCGGCCGGCGCCGCGTTGGCCGCGCCGCTCGCCAACGCCAGTCCTGCACCCAGCATCACCATCTTCGACCTCGACATGCCCTGAGCTCCTGGTTGGGTTCGCCGCAGGTTAACGGCAAGGCGCCCGGCCCGCTTGTAAAAACGCGCAGGATGGCGTCCGATGCCGCATGGACTACTTCGAGCACGCTGCCCCCGACGATCTGCGCCGGCATGTCCAATGCCTGTGGTGGCTGCGGGACGAGGCGCCCGGGAATGACGTGCAGGTCATCTACCCCGATGGCCGTTGCGAGCTGATTGCCGAGCTTGGGGTGCCGCTGCATCTACATGGGGCCGATGGTCGGATTCGCTCTGATCTGCCGTTCTGTTTTGCGGCTCAGCAATGTGGCCCGATCCGCCTGCAGGCCGTCGGCACGGTGTTCTGCGCCGGGGTGCGGCTGCAGCCGACAGCGAGCGCTCTGGTTGCTGGCCCTCGGTTGCCCGGGCTTCGCGACCAGGCGCCGGACCTTTACACACTGGATGCTGCCTTTGCCGAAGTGTTCAGCACGGCCGCCCGCGCCAGTGCGGCAAGCGGTTCGCCCGAGCCGCTCTGGCAGATCCTGCGCGAACGCTGCGCCAGCTTTGCCCTGGATGAGCGCGTTGAACAGGCGGTTGCGGCGCTGGATGCCATCGAGGGCGACCTGCGTATCGCCGAACTGGCCCGCCGGATTGGCGTCTCGTTGCGCACCCTGCAGACGCGCTTTCTGATCGCTGTGGGCATGACACCCAAAGAGTATGCCCGTGTCCGCCGACTGCAGGCGCTGTTGCGCACGTTGGATGGCGAAGCAGCCAGCATCGCCTCGGCCGCCGCGCGCCATGGTTACAGCGACCAGGCGCATGCCACGCATGACCTGCTGCGCTGGACCGGCGTCACACCCGGCAGACTGGTCCATGCACTGCGCGGCGATCGCTGCAGCCGCGATGCGTTGCAGCTGGCGGCGGCGTTTGTACGTGGAACCAGTGTCGGTCAAGCGCCATGAAACCCCTGCTCTACCAAGCCCTTGACATCGGACGACCCATTACGATCCGTTCGGGGCCCGATTGAAACCTGGCCGCGCTGTGACCTTCTGCAACTCGATGCAGCGCAGAGCGAGTGCGCTGCCACCATCGTCACCTGCCTTGCTCGAACCATCGTGGGACAGCAGCACGGCTTCACGCCTCACCCGATACGCCGAATCCGAAGATGCCCGCGTTGGTTCATCCACACCCCCTTGAAGCGGGGCTCCTGGCAAGGCGGATTCGGGAATCGATCCAAGAACCGCGAGCTGAGCGCACAAGCCCGCGTAGTAGGCATAGTACTCATCCTGCCCACGGGCATCCCCGGCAATTCGACCGAGTATATGAAAGGGCTCATGCGCCACTAGATCAACAAGATTTCCCTCTCGTCTTTCTTGGTTACCGAATGCCGCCACCGCCAACGCAAGGTGCGCCGATCGATATCCGAAACTCCACCTGCTCACGGAAATGGATTGCCCTTCAGGCACGATGATGACCGAATAGCGGGTACCGCGCTTGGGGAACCATCGCTCCGCTTCGGTGGCGGGGGCGTCTATGTTCCGGCAGGTTCTTTCAACATCTGGCTCGACGCCCGGGTAGATCTCAAGTTGGATGCTGTGTGTGACAGACTCGCATACCTTGATCTCAGGGGGGGGCGGACGCAAGATTCGATCCAGGTAGATAGCTCTCACTGCGCAGGTAGATCCAGCCTGCCAGAAGGGTCGAGCTGACCGATGTGTAGCCTGCGGATGAGACCTGCGGTGGCATGCTCTTTGGCTGCAGGGCACAGGCGCCCATGAAAGTGCAGAGTGCGAAGACGCAGGATGTTCGCAAGATCATGCTCGCTCTACTCCAGGCCGCTACAGAAACCGGTGCATCACAAACACGTCCACCAGCCCCAGCGTTCGATGCCGGAATGCCTCCGGTAGCGTTCCAACCACGGCAAACCCCAGCTTCCGGTACAACGCGACGGCCGGCGCATTGGTGCTGACCACGTAATTGAACTGCATGGCCAGGAAGCCTTCCGCCCTCGCCCGGTCCAGGCTGTGCTCCACCAGCGCCCGGCCAATGCCGCGCCCCTGCACTGTCGGGTCGACCACGTAGGTGGCGCTGGCCACGTGCGCCCCCCGATCGGGGAAATTGGCGCCCATCCTGTACATTCCGACTACGTGGTCTTGCAGAAGCGCCACATAGGCCGGCTGCAGCCCGAACCAGTGGCCCTGGAAGGTGCTGGCCTCGAAGGTGCCGGCGAACGGTAGCGCATCCTCGGTCGCAATGGCGGCCCTGAAGATGGCCCACATGGCGTCGAAGTCTCCCGCAGTGGCAGCCCGGATTTCCATGCGATTCCTCGCGGTTCGGCGTAGTGGCCAAGGCGGACACTAGCAGAAACAAACCACGCGGCCGCGGCTGCTTCACGTACCGCCGCCATCGGTTCCGCAATAGTTGACGAAATTCCGGCCTGCAGAGCAGTACATGCCCCCTACTTCCGCGCGCATCCCGCACCGTTTTCGCCGAGGGCGCATTGCGGGCTATGTCCTGCTGGGCATCTACGCGCTCTACCTGCTGGCGGGCAACATCTTCCTCAACACGCCGCTGTTCGACCAGGTCACCAACCGCAAGCCGCACAAGTTCGTGATGACCACCGGCCCGGCCATCACGCTGTTGCCCGGCCATGTGATTGCCTGGAACGTGCACATGCGCGGCCACGTGAACCACACCGTCTACGTGCTGCACGCCGAGCGCGCCAGCGCCCGGTTGGCGGTGTTTCCCCTGTTCAAGCGGGAAGTCCGGGTGCCCCGGCTGCAGGCCACCGGGGTCTCCGCCGAGATCAGCCGGGTCGAGGACGCCATTCCGCCACCGCCGCGCAGCGACCAGGGCTGGACCCTGCGCTTCGATGCCATCCACAGCGACAGCATCCGCAGCGCTCGGTTCGGCAAGTTGTTGATCATCGGCAAGGGCCAGGGCACGGTCGGGTTCCTCAAACAGCTACGCGGCGGCCCGTCCGAACTGTTCGATTCGAAGGTCTCGTTCAGTAAAGCAGACACCAGCTATGACGGTGTGCAGCTGCTGGGCGACATGAACCTGACCGCGCGCTTCAGCTATCCACGCCACTACCGCGACCAGGCGCCCGGGCTGGCCAAGCTGAAGATCCTGCATGCCCAGCTGGACGTGGATGCACGCAGCCAGGGCCTGCGCATGGACACCGATGCACAGCAGCCGCGCATTTCCAGCGCGCCGGTGCCCGGCCGCCTGCAGCTGGCCGCCCACCTGATCGACGGCCAGCTGCAGCCCGGCGATCGCGCGCTCTGGCAGGTTCCGCTCTATCTGGGCGATGGCGCGCCCGATCGTGGCCTGCTCGCCCTGCAGCTCGATGTGGCCAACGACCTGCGCCTGCAGGCGCGCCTGCCGCCTCGGCCGGGCTCGGGCAGCGAAGTCGATGCGGACATCCACATCACCGGGCGTGAGATCCCGTTCCAGGCTCCAGCGCAGCTGCTGGAGCGCAGTTCCGGCACCGTGCGCGGCGAATGGACCTTCACTTCGCTCAACTGGATCCCTGCGCTGTTCGTGCGCAAGCCGTGGCTGCAGCTGGATGGCGGCGGCACGCTGAAGGCCGACCTGCGCCTGCGCCATGGCGAGCTGATCGAAGGCAGCACCGTGGACATTCCCTCAGCGGCCGCCGTGGCCGAAGTTGCCGGCGTGCGCCTGGCCGGCACCGCCAGCGCGCATGGCGAATTGAAGGCCGGCACGCCCAATCAGGCACAGCTGGCGATCCGGCTGCCCCGTTTCAGTGCACGCCCCAGCGATGCCAAGGACGTGCGCCTGTTCGATGGTCGCGACCTGGCCGTGGACCTGACCGGCGACGGCCGCCTGCAGGAACTGCGCAAGGGTGTACGCGCCCGGCTGCGTTTCAGCGAAGCCACCATTCCGGATCTGGCCGCCTACAACCGCTATCTCGGCTCATCGCAGCTGCGCCTGCTGCGTGGCACTGGCAGCCTCAGTGGCGATGCCACGCTCGACACCGATGGCCGCGTTGGCCATGGCACGGCGCGCCTGCTGGGTCGCAACGCCAGCGCCAAGGTCGCAGGCCTGGACATGGGCGGCGATGTGGACGTGAACGCAACCCTGCGCCGCGGCGACTTCAACCAGCGCCACTTCGACCTGTCCGGCACCACCGTCGAACTGCGCAATGTGCAGGTGGCCGGCACCGAGTCCAGCAGCGCATGGAAAGGCCGTGCTGCGTTCAAGCAGGGCCGCATCGACGCGCAGTCCCCATTCCAGGTGGACGCCACCACCGACCTGACCCTGAGTGATGCACGCCCCCTGCTGGCGGTGTTCGCCTCGCGCACCGACTACCCGCGCTGGACCTTGTCGCTGCTGGATTCCGGCCAGGTCGATGCGCAGGCCAGGCTGCGCTGGCGGCCGGGCCACCTGATCATCGACGGTCTGCAGGCCGAGAATGATCGCCTCTCGGTGCGCGCACGCCTGGATCTGCTGGAGCAGCGCAAGCGTGGCGATCTGTATCTGCGCTGGGGGCTGCTGGGTGCTGGTATCGAGCTCGATGGCGACCAGCGCCAGTGGCACCTCGCCAAGGCGCGCGAATGGTTCGACCAGCGCCCTTCCCTGCTGCCTACAAGCCAGGGCGGGAGAGCCGCGGGCACTTCAGACTGATCGCCGCCGGCCTGCATCCATTTGCCGCCTCCGTTCGTATGAGGGGGCATAGGCATCATGGAGTTGTACGCAATGAAGCGGAGTTCACAGGCACTGGGTCTTCTGGGATGGTTCGCGGTTACCTTTGCGGCGGCCGCATTGGGCGCGTGGGCCTCCACGTCCGCTGCCAGCTTCTACGCCAGCCTCACCCTGCCGGCCTGGGCACCGCCTGCCGGCGTATTTGGGCCGGTCTGGACCTTGCTCTACGCAATGATGGCGGTTGCCGCCTGGCTGGTCTGGCGGGAGCGCGGCTGGCGCGGTGCGCGTCCGGCGCTGACACTCTATCTAGTGCAGCTCGCGGTCAACGCCTTGTGGAGCTGGCTGTTCTTCGGCTGGAAGCTGGGCGCACTCGCCTTCGCTGACATCCTTGTACTGATCGTGCTGGTTTGCGCGACGATCTTCGGCTTCCTGCGCATCCAGCGGGCCGCCGCAGTACTGTTGCTGCCGTACCTTGCCTGGATCTCGTTCGCCTCGGCGCTCAATTTCGCCGTGTGGCGCGCCAACCCCGGGGTATTGTGAAGCACCCATCAGAGCCCTCAAGCCTGTGCGGCCACCTGCGGCTGCCAGGCACGCAACAACGACGGCTTGAATGCCTGTTGGCCGCAGCCGGCAGGGCAACGCACCACCCGTGATGCGGAATGGCTCACCAGTCCCTGCCCTTCCTCGGCCTTGAACACCGTTTCGCACGACAGGCAGCGGGCGACCAGCGAGTACAGGTGCAGCAGGCGGCCACTGGCCGGGTCCTGCAGCGCATCCACGTCCAGCAGTTCGAACTGGCAGCTGTCGGGCAGCATGCGATACGGCATGGAAGGCAGGGTCTGCAGGTTCACGGTCGTGGTGGCTCAAGGAGGTTGGCCTACGGTAGGCAACCCGGTGTGCAGCGAGCGTGCAGCGCGCATGTACCTTCTGCGAAACGCGAAAGTGCCCGCCGCACGGCGAAAATGAAGAATTCAGTTTTCAATGAAAGGCTCTTCACGCTTACGAAGTGGTATGCGAATGCACGCTTTTGCTTCACCATCACCGGATACCGGATGCAGTGCTGGGTTGTCCCCGTCTGGGATGTTCCCGTCATCCATGAATCATGAGTGCCGCCTTTGATGCCTTCCGTTGAGTCCAAGCACGACGTTGCGCTGTCCCGTTGTGCACGCGAACCGATTCATACGCCGGGCGCAATCCAGCCGTACGGTGTGCTTCTGGTACTGGAACCGCAGTCACTGCGGGTGCGCGAGCGCGCCATCAGCCAGCCCCGGCTGCTGCAGCAGTTCGGCGAGCCGCTGATGCAGCACGTCAGCGAGGTACTGGGCGGCGTGCTGGCGCCGTTCGAGGCGTTGTTCCAGCAGGCCGCGGTTGGCAGCAGCGCCCACGTCGGCGCCGTGCACCTGGACGGCCACGGCCGGCATCAACTGCTGGTGCACCGCTCCGCCACCGACCTGCTGGTCGAGCTGGAGTCGCCCGTTCCTGGCCAGCCGGGCTCGCTGGAGGAACTCTACCCGGCCATCCGCGAGCTGATGACCGCCATCGAGTCGGCCACGACGGTGGAAGACCTGTGCCAGCTGGCCGCCGAACAGAGGATGGCAACGGCCTGTTGCCGTCCTACCTGGACCTGCGTTTCCCCGAGTCGGACATTCCGGCCCAGGCCCGCGAACTGTATCGCCGCAACCGGGTACGGCTGATCGCAGACAACAACTACACCCCTGCCCCGCTGATGCGCGCCGAGGACCATCGCGACGCACCGCCCACCGACCTCAGCCTGGCGGTGTTGCGCAGCGTTTCGCCGGTGCACATGCAGTACATGCGCAACATGGGCACCGGTGCATCGATGTCGGTGTCGCTGGTGCACGAAGGCCAGCTGTGGGGCCTGGTGTCGTGCCACACGGTGCATCCGCGCCGGCTGCCCTACCACGTGCGCACTGCGTGCGAGTTCATGGGCCAGATCCTGTCGCTGCAGATTGCCCTGAAGGAACGTGCGCGGGCCATTGAAGAACGCGTGGCGCGCCGCTCGGTGCTGGTCAAGCTGCTGGCCCGCATGGCGGGCGACGAGGACTTCATGGCCGCGCTGCGCCACGACGAAACCAGCCTGCTGTCGCTGACCGGCGCCGCTGGCGCGGCCATCGTGCACAAGGGCGACTGCATGCGCGCGGGCCTGTGCCCGCCCGCGACCGACGTGCTGGCCCTGGCCGATTGGCTGGCCGCACAGCAGGCCGGGCAGGAAACGTACTGCACCGACCATCTGGCCGGCGACTGGTCGCCTGGCGTGCGCCTGGCCGACGTGGCCAGCGGCGTGCTGGCGGTGTCCATCTCGCAACTGCATGACAGCTACCTGATGTGGTTCCGCCCCGAGGTGGTGCGCACCGTGCGCTGGGGCGGCGACCCACGCAAGACCGCCGCGCCGGACGTGGCGCTGTCCCCGCGCAGCTCTTTCGAGGCCTGGAAGGAAACCGTCCAGCAGCGCAGCCTGCCGTGGAATGACGCCGACCGCGATGCCGCGCACGAGATGCGCACCGCCATCGTCGACATCGTGCTGCGCAAGGCCGAGGAAATGGCCGAGCTGAACGAGCAGTTGATGCGCAGCAACAAGGAGCTGGAAGCCTTCTCGTACTCGGTCAGCCATGACCTGCGCGCGCCCTTCCGCCACATCGTCGGCTATTCGGAGCTGCTGGGCAGCTCGGCCGGTGAACGCCTCAACGATACCGAACGCCGCTTCCTCGACACCATCGTGGAATCGGCCAAGTCGGCCGGTACGCTGGTGGACGATCTACTGAGCTTCTCGCAGATGGGCCGTTCCACCCTTGGCCGGGTGCGGCTGGACATGGCCGCGCTTGCCGAGGACGTGCGCAGGAGCCTGGCATTGGACTACGCCGGCCGCGACGTGCAATGGACGCTGGCACCGCTGCCGGAAGTGCAGGCCGATCCGACGATGATGCGCCTGGTCTGGCAGAACCTGCTCTCCAACGCGGTCAAGTTCACCCGCGAGCGCGAGCATGCGGTGATCGAGGTCGGCCATGAGCGCAGCGAGGAGGAGGATCACTTCTTCGTGCGCGACAACGGTTGCGGCTTCGACATGCGCTATGTCGACAAGCTGTTCGGCGTGTTCCAGCGCCTGCATCACGTCGAGGAATTCGAAGGCACGGGCATCGGCCTGGCCAATGTACGCCGTATCGTCAGCCGCCACGGCGGCAGGACCTGGGCCGAGGGTGAGCCCGGCAAGGGCGCCACGATCCACTTCACCTTACCCCGTTCCACAGGAGATCACCCATGAGGGACCTGCGGCCGATCCTTCTCGTCGAGGACAGCCCCAAGGATGCCGAGCTGACACTGGCCGCGCTGTCGCGCTGCCAGCTGCTGAACGATGTCATCCATGTACGCGACGGCGCCGAAGCGCTGGACTACCTGCGCTGCGAAGGCAAGTTCGCCGGCGCCAACCACGGTGGCCCGGTGGTGGTGCTGCTGGACCTGAAGCTGCCCAAGGTGAACGGCCTGGAGGTGCTGGAGCAGGTGCGCGGCGACCGGGCGCTGAGCAGTACGCCGGTGGTGATGCTGACCTCCTCGCGCGAAGAGCAGGATCTGGTGCGCAGCTACGAACTGGGCGTGAATGCTTTCGTGGTCAAGCCGGTCGATTTCAAGGAATTCTTCGATGCCATCCAGGGGCTGGGCATGTTCTGGGGCATCACCAATCAGCCGCCGCCCCATCGCCCCAACGGATCGGGTCAGCACAATGCATGATGGATCGCGCCGCAGCGAGCGCCTGCGCATCCTCATGCTGGAGGACAGTGCGCTTGATGCGGAACTGATCACTGCACAGCTGCAACGCGCCGGCCTGGATTTCGAGGCCGAGCGGGTGTGGTCACGCAACGCCTTCATCGAGGCGATCGACCATCGCGCGTTCGATGTGATCCTGGCCGATCACGTGCTCCCGGGCTTCGACGGCGATGCTGCCCTCGCGCTCGCACGCGAGCGGATTCCGCACACCCCCTTCATCTTCGTATCAGGCACGCTTACCGAGGACCTGGCGGTGCAGGCACTGACCCGCGGCGCACGCGACTACGTGGTCAAGCAGCGGCTGCAGCGCTTGCCGGATGCCATCCGGCGTGCCCGGCAGGAAGCCCGCGAACGCACCCAGCTGGCCGATGCACAGGCCGCGCTGAATGACAGCCAGGCCCAGCTGCAGCAGGTAACCGATGCAGTGCCGGCGTTGATCGCCCAGCTCGACAAGGAGCACCGCTACCGCTTTGCCAACAAGGCGTTCCTGGACTGGCACGGTATCAGCCTGGCCGAGCTGCTGGGCCGTAGCGCGCGCGATGTCAGCGGCATTTCCGCGTTCGAGCATGCGCTACCCAGCCTGCAGCAGGTGCTGCGGGGCGAGCGCAGCAGCTTCCAGGTGGAGCTGGCGCACCGAAGTGGCGAGTCACGCTTCGTGCAGATGGACTGCGTGCCCGAACGCGGCCCCGACGGGGAAGTGGTGGGCTACATCTGTCTGGGCAGCGACGTTTCCGGATTGAAGCAGGCCGAACTGGCGCTGCGCGAGGACAACCAGCTGCTTGAACGGCAGGTGCAGGCGCGCACCACCGAGCTGCGGGCCAGCAAGCGACGCCTGCAGGCGATCTTCGAATCCAGCTTCCAGCACCAGGTGCTGCTGGATCTCGCAGGCCAGGTGGTGGATGCCAACATCGCCTCGCTGGCCGCGGTGCTGGCCGACAAGCCCGAGGTGATGGGCCAGCGTTTCGGGCAGTCACCCTGGTTCGCTGGCACCGATGGCGTCGGCGAGACCGTTGACCGGGCCGTTGCCGATGCCGCCAAGGGGCACAATTCGCTGCATGCGCTCGACCTGGAGTTGCCGACCGGCCGGCGCAGCTTCGATTTCTCGTTCCGCCCGCTGCTGGATGCCGAGGGCGCGGTCACTGCCGTGGTTTCGGAGGCGGTGGAAACCACCGCCCGGCTGCAGGCCGAACACGCGCTGCGGCAGTCACAGAAGATCGAGGCGGTGGGCCAGCTCACCGGCGGCATCGCCCACGATTTCAACAACATCCTCACCGTCATCTCCGGCAACGTCGAGCACGCCATGCTGCTCAGCGAGCGTGCCGGCGAGCCGGGGGCGATGGTCGGCCGTGCGCTGGACAATGCGCTCAAGGGCGTGGGCCGCGCCGCCAGCCTGACCCAGCGCCTGCTGGCGTTCGCCCGCCGCCAGCCCTTGCACAGCCAGGCCGCCAACCTCAACGAGCGCCTGCTGGACATGCATGACATGCTGCAGCGTGCACTGGGCGAACTGGTGCAGCTGGACATCCGCGTCGCAGAGGACATCTGGTGCATCGAGATCGACGTCAGCCAACTGGAGGCGTCCGTGCTCAATCTGGCCGTCAATGCCCGCGACGCCATGCCGCACGGCGGTCGGCTGATCATCGAAGTGGACAACAGCCATCTCGACCACGACTACACTGCTCTGTTCCCTGATGCAACGCCGGGCGAGTACGTGATGCTGCGGGTCCGCGACAACGGCCACGGCATGGATGCGGCCACGCTGGCGCGGGTGTTCGAGCCCTTCTTCACCACCAAGCAGGTGGGCCGGGGAACCGGCCTGGGCCTGTCGATGGTGCACGGCTTCGTCAAGCAGTCCGGCGGGCATGTGCTGATCGATTCGGTGGAAGGCGGCGGCACCAGCATCACCATGATGTTCCCGCGCTCGACGCTGGCCCTGCCCTGTGAGGGAACGGCGCCGCAGACCGGGCTGGCCGGCTATTCGCCGCGCGAAGAGACCATCCTGGTGGCCGAGGACAACGATGATGTCCGTGCCCATACCGTGGACGCGCTGCGCATGCTGGGCTACCGCGTGCTGGAAGCACACGACGGCCCTTCGGCCCTGCGCCTGCTGGAGCGCCCTGACACCACCGTCGATCTGCTGTTCTCCGACGTGGTGATGCCTGGCATGTCGGGCTGGGAACTGGTGCGCGAAGTGCGCGAACGCTGGCCGGACGTCGCGGTGCTGTTCACCTCGGGCTACCCGCGTGACCACGATGCGGTCGGCAGCCAGGGCCGTGCGGTCGCGCTGCTGCCCAAGCCGTTCACCCGCAGTGATCTGGCGCAGGCGGTACGCACCGCGCTGGAGGCCGCGCTGCACTGAGGTCAAGGCGCCGGATCGCGCACTCCCGCTGCGATCCGGTTGATGTCCGCGCACTCCACCGTGGCCGGCGGATGCTCCCGGCCGGCCAGCGCGATCATTGCCTGGCCCAACGCCAGATTGCTGGTCACCAGCGAGGGCGCGATCGCGCCTGCCAGTTTCATCAGCGGCGCGCCACCCCAGTACAACGGCTTCAGCAGGCCATGGCGGGTGCCGGTGCCTTCCACCGGGCGCACGCCACCCGGGCGCAACATCACCGTGCGAACCGGCAATGCCTGCAGCGCCTGCTCGGTTTCACCCTTGATGCGCAGCGGCATCAGCCGGCTGCCCGCATCTGCGCCCGCACCGGACACATACAGGAAGCACCCTTGCGGATTGGCCGCTGCCCACGCCCGGGCAACGGCCAGCGTGGTGTCCAGCGTAACGCGACGGTATTCGGCCTCGGCGGTGCCTACCGGTGGCGCACCGGCACAGTAGAAGCAGGCATCGAACCCTGCCAGTTCATCCTGCCGCGCTTCGATGTGCAGGAACTCCGGCACGATCAGTTCGCTGCCGGCACCGCGCAGGCTGCCCGGATGCCGGACCAGCGCGGTCAGCTCAGCCACCTGGCGCGAGCGCTGGCAGGCCAGGGCCACGCCCTGCCCCACCAACCCGGTAGCGCCGGTCAACAGAACCCGCAATGCACCGGCAGCCGCCATTGTGGTCACCCTAAAGCTTGACGAAACGCTGGATCTTCCGCGCCAGCCAGCCACTGAACACCAGCGGCGCATCCAGCGCGGACACGCAGATGCACGGCACACCCGGTGCGGTGACGGGCTGGTGCTCCACCTCCTCATCCAGGTCCGCCACATCGCCCGGCGCGAACAGGCCCAGCGCGTCGTTGTACGAACCGCGCAGGATCTGGGTCAGTTCACTGCGTCCGTGGCTGTGCATCGGCAGGCACTTTCCCGGCGCGATCTTCAGCATGATCAGCGATGGCATCTGTTCGGCGCGGATGCAGTGCACGCCCGGTGCCATCCAGCGCCAGCGCAGGGCTGCCAGCGACGCACCGAAGTACGGGTGCAGCGACGCCGGCAGGTGATCAGGATCGGCCTCCGGGCGCTCCCGCCGCGGCACGCTCGCCGCCAGGGGCAGGCTGATGGGCGACTCGCTGGCAAGCTGCGCCAGCATCGCCTCGCGCAGCGTGCTCCGGCGTGCGTCACCTTCGGCTGAGGCAGGTTGCGTCTGCTCCAGCAGCACCGACCCGATCGCCTCGGCGTCGCGCAGGCGCTGGCGGCACTGCGGACATTGCTCCAGGTGGGCGCCGGCCACGATGCTCAACGGGGCAGGCAGTGCACCGGCCGCATAGCTCATCAACGTGGATTCGTGCAGATGGTGGTGCGGGTTCACGGCGCACCTCCCACTTTCGACTGCAGTTGCAGGAACGCGCGCCGCAAATGTGACTTGACCGTGCCCAGCGGCATGCCCAGCGCCTCGGCAATCTCGCTGTGGCTCTTGGCTTCGAAATAGGACATCCGCACCAATCGCGCCTGCACGGCAGGCAGCTCGTTGATGCGCTGGCGCAGCCACGCCTGGTCGGCGAACTGTTCGGCGCTGCTGCGTTCGACCAAATCCAGGGTTGCCGCGTCCTCCACCGCCGCCTGCACCTGCAGCCAGCTACGCTCGCGCCGCACCCGATCAATATGCAGGTTGCGGGCAATCCGGTACAGCCAGGTACTCAGCGCCCCTTGGGCGGCATCGTAGTCGGCCGCGCGCAGCCACAACCGCAGCAGGCATTCCTGCGCCAGTTCTTCGGCCACCGCATCCGGTGCCCCCAGGCCGCGCAGATAGACGCACAGCCGTGGCATGAAATGGTCGTAGATCCGCATGAAACAGTCGCGGTCGCGCAGGCGGGCGACCCTGTCCATGTCACCGGCCCAGTTCGTCGGCTCGCTGCTCGGCTGCTGGGAACTGGACACGATGCGTGCGGTATCGAAGGTGAGGAGAGTGCTGGCGGCGTCAGGGTACATCTGCGTTCGCGGCGGGCAGGTGAAGGTCTGTCCTCTGTACGCGCACCGGTGGCGATTGGATGCAGGCGACCTGCTGCATCCGAGCGGCCACCGGCGCCGTATGTCTTCTGACCTCCCTCTCCGGATGAACCCCATGCGTGCCGCCTGGCTGCTGCTCTGCCTGCCCCATGCCGCGCTGGCGGCCCCCTGGCTGCGCACCGAGGGCATTGCCACCTCCGCACAGGGGCAGGCGCTCTATCGCGAAGTGCACTGGCAGCGCGACGCGAGCGACGGTGCCGAACGCTGGGTGCTGTACCAGTGCCCGGATGGGCGCCCCTTCGCCCGCAAGCACCTGCCCGCGACATCCCGCCCGCAGGCGCGCGGCTATTCGCTGGATGATCTGCGCAGCGGCCAGAAGGCGCAGATCGAGGTGGCCGGCGGCAGTGTCCTGATCGACTGGAAGGAGGATGCCGATGCGCCATCGCGCCAGCGCCGCCTGGAACTGCCCGCTGATGCCGTGATCGATGCCGGCTTTGATACCGCCGTGCGCCAGCATTGGCCCGCGCTGATGCGCGGCGAGCGCATCTCGCTGCCTTTCCTGGTTCCAGGGCGGCAGCGCTATTTCCCTGTGCAGGTTCGCCGGACTGGCCCCCTGCGCTGGCAGGGGATGGCCGCGCAGCAGATCGAGGCCAGCCTCGACACCTGGTATGGCGGCATCGCACCGCGCCTGCAGCTGGTCTATGCCGATACCGACCGACGACTACTGGAGTTCCAGGGCACCAGCAACTTGCGCGATGCACGGGGCCGCTATCCGCAGGTGGTGGTTCGATTCGCCGCTGCTGCGCGCGCAAGCAGCGCCAGCGAATGGCAGCAGGCCTGGGCGCAACCGCTCGTCGCCAGTTGCGGCGTGACGTCCAGGTGAAGCCAAACTAACAGCGGAAGCACGCATCCAGTAGGCATCGTGCTGCGTAGAGAGAGAACACACGCCCCCTTTCGAGACCCCTCATGGCCTCTGCAGCGCCCCTCCCCCGTCGCCGTTGGCGCCTGCTGCGCACAGTGCAGCGCTGGGTCGACACCGGCAGTGCTGCAGACGGCGCCGTCGACCGCCCCGGGCGTATCGACTGGCTGCGCGCGGTACCGTTCGCACTGATGCATGTGGCGTGCCTGGCGGTGATCTGGGTGGGCGTGTCATGGACCGCAGTGATCGTTGCGGCGGCGCTCTATGCCGTGCGCATGTTCGCGATCACCGCGTTCTACCACCGCTACTTTTCGCACCGCACCTTCCAGGCGTCGCGACCCGTGCAGTTCGTATTCGCTGTTATCGGGGCCGCCAGCGTGCAGCGCGGACCGCTGTGGTGGGCCGCGCACCACCGCCATCACCATCGGCATGCCGATCAGCCGCTGGACCCGCACTCGCCGCGTGAAGGCGGCTTCTGGCGCAGCCACATGGGCTGGTTCCTGACCCGCGAGGCGTTCGCCACGGATCTGTCGCGCGTTCCCGACCTGGCGCGCTTCCCGGAACTGCGATGGCTGGATCGCTTCGATACTGCTGTTCCCGTACTGCTGGCCGCAGCGCTGTATGCGCTCGGCGCCGCCCTGGAGCGCTGGACGCCGGGCCTGCACACCTCGGGACCGCAGCTGCTGGTGTGGGGCTTCTTCATTTCCACCATCGTGCTGTTTCATGCCACCGTGACCATCAACTCGCTGGCGCATCGATTCGGCCGGCGCCGTTTCGAGACCCGCGATGACAGCCGCAACAACCTCTGGCTGGCCCTGCTTACCTTTGGCGAAGGCTGGCACAACAACCACCACTTCTTCCCGGGAACCGTCCGCCAGGGCTTCCGCTGGTGGGAGGTGGACCTGACCTGGTACGGCCTGCGCGTGATGGCGGCCCTTGGCCTGGTGAAGGGCCTCAAGCCGATTCCCGAGTGGGTGCTGGCCAAGGCGAGGTACTGACATGCGCATCGCGATCATCGGCTCCGGCATTGCGGGCCTTGCCAGCGCCTGGTGGCTGGACGGCGAACACGAGGTCACGCTGTTCGAGGCCAACGATTATCTGGGCGGCCATACCCATACCCACGACGTGCAGGTGGATGGTCTGCAGATGGCGGTGGACACCGGCTTCATCGTCTTCAATCCGTTGCACTATCCGCTGCTGACGGCATTGTTCGACGAACTGGGCGTGGCCTCCCAACCTACGACGATGAGCTTCTCCCTGCACAGCGAGCGCAGCGGCGTGGAGTACAACGCCACCTCGCTGGACGGCCTTTTCTGCCAACGCCGCAATCTGCTGTCACCCCGGTTCTGGGGCATGCTGGCCGACCTGCGCCGGTTCTACCGGGACGCGCCACTGCTGCTGGCCGAGGATGAAGGCCCTACCCTGGGCCAGTACCTGCATGCCCAGCACTATGGCGAGGCATTCATCGAAGAGCATCTGCTGCCGATGGCATCGGCGCTGTGGTCCTCCCCCACCCGCTCGGTGATGGAGTTCCCGGCCCGTTACCTGGCCCAGTTCATGGCCAACCACCAGATGCTGCAGATGACCGGGCGCTCGCCCTGGCGCGTAGTGAGCGGCGGATCGGCACGCTATGTCGACGCCTTGCGCGCCCGTTGGCGCGTGCGTGAGCGGTTGCAATGCCCGGTGCATTCGGTCGAGCGCATGCCGTGGGGTGCGCGCGTGCACAGTGCTGCCGGCGTGGAGGGCTTCGATGAGGTGATCCTGGCCTGTCACAGCGACCAGGCGCTTGCGCTGCTGGGTGACGCAGACCGCGTCGAACGCGAAGTGCTCGCGGCCATCCGCTACCAGCCCAACGAAGCGGTGCTGCACACCGACGCAACGCTGCTGCCGCGCGACCGGAAGGCCTGGGCCGCATGGAACGCGCACGTGCCGCGTGACCCGTCTGCGCCCTGCACGGTCAGCTACTGCATGAACCTGCTGCAGGGCCTGCCCGGTGACACGCCCCTGGTGGTGACGCTCAACCGCAGTGAGGCGATCGATCCGGCCAAGGTCCTGCGCACGCTGCGCTACGCCCACCCGGTGCACGACCACGCTGCCATCCGGGCCCAGCAGCGCTGGCCCGAGCTGCAGGGTCGTCGCCACACCTGGTTTGCAGGCGCGTACTGGGGCTGGGGCTTTCATGAGGATGGAATCCGCAGTGCGCGGCGCGTGGTCGATGCGCTGCGTGCCTGCGAGCCGCACCGGCTGCTGCCGGCAGCCGGCGAGATCGCGGCATGAGCGCCAGCGCACTCTATTTCGGGCAGGTGATGCATCGGCGGCATCACCCGCACCCGCATGCGTTCCGTTACCCGATCGCGCAGCTGCTGCTCGACCTGGACGAGCTCGATACGGTGTTCGCTGGCCGCTGGCTGTGGTCGATCAATCGGCGCAACCTGGCCGAATTCCGCCGCAGCGACTACTTTGGTGATTCCACGCGGCCACTGGCCGATGCAGTACGCGACCACGCCGCGGCCACGCTCGGCTTCCGGCCTGCCGGCCCGGTGCGCCTTCTTACCCACCTGCGCTTTGCCGGGCATGTATTCAATCCGGTCAGCTTCTACTACTGCTACCAGCCCGATGGCAGCACCCTGGACTGCATCGTGGCCGAGATCACCAACACCCCGTGGAAGGAACGGCATGCCTATGTGCTGCCGATCTCCACGGCCACCCATGAAGGCACCTCGCTGCGCTGGCAGTTCGACAAAGGCTTCCACGTCTCACCCTTCATGCCGATGGACTGCCGCTATGACTGGCGCTTCAACGTGCCCGGCGAGGACCTGCGCGTGCACATGCAGGTCTGGCGCGACGGTGTCCGCCAGTTCGATGCCACCCAGGCCATGCAGCGCCGCGCACTGGATGGCCCTGGCCTGGCCCGGGTGCTTGCCTGCTATCCGCTGATGACGCTGCAGGTGGTGGCCGCCATCCACTGGCAGGCCTTGCGCCTGTGGCTGAAGCGCAACCCCGTCCACGACCACCCCAACCTTGCCGGGAAACCGCGATGAACTCGATGACTCCTTCGGTCGCGCTGCCGCGCCCGGGCGCACTGGATGCCTTCCTGCGCCGCCGCCTGCTGGCCCAGCTCGCCCCGCTGCGCGCGGGCCGGCTGTGCGTGCGTGACGCGCTCGGCGAGGTGTGGCTTGGCGATGCCCGAGGCGAACTGCATGCCACCGTCACCATCGACGACCCGGCGTTCTACAGGAAGGTTGCCGCGCAAGGCAGCGTCGGCGCAGGTGAGAGCTACATCAACGGTGAATGGCGCTGCGACGATCTGGTCACGCTGATACGGCTGCTGGTACGCAATCGCGATCTGCTCGACAGCATGGAACACGGCCCAGCCCGCGTCGGCGGCTGGCTGCTGCGTGGCTGGAACCGCCTGCGCCGCAACAGCCGCGAAGGCAGCCGCCGCAACATCGCCGCGCACTACGATCTGGGCAACGACTTCTTCGCCCTGTTCCTGTCGCCGGACCTGATGTATTCCTCGGCGCTGTTCTCCGATGAAAGCGAATCGCTGGAATCGGCCTCGCGGCGCAAGCTGGACCGCATCTGCCAGCAGCTGCGGCTCAGCCCCGGCGATCGCGTGGTGGAGATCGGCACCGGCTGGGGCGGCTTCGCCGTGCATGCCGCTACGCACTATGGCTGCCACGTCACCACCACCACCATTTCCGCCGAACAGCATGCGCTGGCCGCAGAACGCGTGCAGGCCGCCGGCCTGCAGGACCGGGTCACCCTGCTGATGCAGGACTACCGCGACCTGCAGGGCCAGTTCGACAAGCTGGTCTCAATCGAGATGATCGAGGCGATCGGCGCCGAGTACCTGGACACCTATTTGGCCACGTTACAGCGCCTGCTGAAGCCGGACGGCGTGGCCCTGCTGCAGGCGATCACCATCGAGGATCACCGCTACGAACAGGCCCGGCGCAGCGTCGACTACATCAAGCGCTACGTCTTCCCGGGCAGTTTCATTCCATCGATCAACGCGATCATGGCGGCCAAGACCCGATCCAGCGACCTGCAGCTGATCGCCCAGCAGGATTTCGGGCACTCCTATGCGCTGACCCTGCGCGCCTGGCGCCAGCGCTTCCTGGCGCAGTTGCCCGAGGTGCAGGCACAAGGCTTCGACGCGCGCTTCTGCCGGCTGTGGGAGTTCTACCTGGCGTATTGCGAGGGCGGCTTCCTCGAACGCTCGATCGGTGTATCCCACCTGTTGCTGGCGCGCCCCGGCCATCGGCCGATCACGGATGCGGACGGCGGGCACTGAGATGAGCCGCTTCTGGACCAACCTGCTCGGCAACCAACTGGTCTGGCTCAGCGCCGTGGCCGGCGCCGGTCGCGGCTGGCAATGGCCCGCACTGCTGGCTGCGTCGCTGTACATCGGCAGCCAACTGCTCACCTCGCCGCAGCCGAAGCTGGACCTGCGGCTGCTGGCGTGGGCGCTGGCCTGCGCCTGGCTGGTCGACGCCAGCGCAGCGGCCAGCGGCACGGTGCGTTATGCCGCCGCCGCGTTCGGTTGGGCGCCGCCGCCGTGGATCATGGCGCTGTGGGCGGCGTTCGCGATGACGCTGACCACTTCGATGCGCTTCCTGCAGCGGCACGCCGCGCTGCCGATGCTGTTCGGCCTGCTGCTGGCGCCACTGGCCTACCTCTCTGCTGCGCGCGGCTTTGACGCAGTGCGGTTCGCAGCGCCGGCATGGCACGGCCTGGTCGTGCTTGGCGTTGGCTGGAGCATCGCGCTTTCCCTGCTGTGCAGCCGTGCCCGGCGCGGATCGCTCGGCACGCCACAGCCACCCCTCGCTGGAGCGCCGTCATGATCGAGCTGTCATGGGTGCTGTTGTACGCCGTGCTGATAATGAGCTGGGGCTGGGCCTGGCAACGTCGCCACACAAACATCGGGGTGGTTGATGTGCTGTGGGCCAAGGGCGTCGGCGCATCTGCACTGTTGCTTGCGTTGCTCGGCGATGGCGCGCTGATGCCACGGGTGGCACTGGGCGCGCTCGGCGGCGTGTGGGGCAGCCGCCTCGCCCTGCATCTGTGGCACCGGGTCCGTCACGAAGCGGAGGACGGACGCTATCGCTACCTGCGCGAACACTGGCATGGCCACCAGGGAAAGATCTTCGGTTTCTTCATGGCCCAGGCCCTGCTGATCATCCTGTTCGCCCTGCCCTTCGTCGCGGTGGCGGCCAACCCGCGGCCCGGGCTGTCGATCTGGATCGTGGCCGCTGCGGGGGTCTGGCTGCTCAGCGTGGGGGGTGAAGCGCTGGCCGACCGCCAGCTGGCCCGCTTCCGCGCCAACCCGGCCAACAAGGGCCGCACCTGCCGGGATGGCCTGTGGCGCTACTCACGGCACCCGAACTATTTCTTCGAATGGCTGCACTGGTTCACCTATGTGCTGTTGGCGGTCGGCTCGCCGCTGTGGTGGCTGGCCTGGGCCGGTCCGCTGCTGATGTATGTGTTCCTGCGCTACCTCAGCGGCATTCCGTTCACCGAAAAGCAGGCCCTGCGCAGCCGCGGCGACGACTACCGCGACTACCAGCGCACGACCCCGATGTTCTTCCCCTGGTTCCCACGCCCCTCCAAGGAGCACGCTGCATGAACGCGATCCCGTCACAGAACCCCACCGAAGCGGGTGAGAGCGGGCTGATCGCCTGGGCCGAGCGTGGCTGGGTTCCGGATGCGGCGTTGCGCGCCGGCATCCGGCGCCTGTGCGCGCAGCGCCTGCACGAGGAAGCCGAGGGCGGCATCGAGGGCCAGTCGGCCCGCTTCAACCGCCGCATCGCCGAACTGGCCGACAGCCCACTGGCGCTGCATACCGATGCCGCCAACCGCCAGCACTACGAGGTACCCGCCGCCTTCTTCCAGGCTTGCCTGGGCAGGCAGCTGAAGTACAGCGGTTGCTACTACCCGACCGGCAACGAGACCCTGGACCAGGCCGAAGACGCAATGCTGGCCCTGTACGGCGAACGTGCCGGGCTGGCCGATGGCCAGCACATCCTGGAGCTGGGTTGCGGCTGGGGCTCGCTGACCCTGTGGATGGCCGAGCGCTATCCGCTCGCCCGGATCACCGCCGTGTCCAACTCGAACAGCCAGCGCCAGCACATCCTGGCGCAGTGTGCGTCGCGTGGGCTGCACAACGTCGAGGTACTCACCCGCGACGTCAACCAGCTGGAATTGCCACCTGCGCAGTTCGACCGCTGCGTCTCGGTCGAAATGTTCGAACACGTGCGCAACTACCAGCGCCTGCTCGCGCGCATCGCGCAATGGCTGAAGCCGGAAGGTGCACTGTTCGTGCATATCTTCGCGCATCGCACGCTGATGTATCCGTTCGAAACCGACGGCGGTGACAACTGGATGGGCCGGCATTTCTTCACCGGCGGGCTGATGCCTGCCGCCGATACCCTGCTGCACTTCCAGCACGACCTGCAGCTGGAGCAGCGCTGGCTGATCGATGGCACCCATTACCAGCGCACCGCCGATCATTGGCTGGCCAACCAGGATGCGGCCCGCGACCGCGTGATGCCGGTGCTGGTTGCTACCTACGGCGAAGCGGCCGCACGGATCTGGTGGCAGCGCTGGCGCATGTTCTGGATGGCCTGCGCCGAACTGTTCGGCTACGACGACGGCCAGCAATGGCTGGTGGCCCATTACCTGTTCCGTCCCCGCTGAGGTGTGACATGCGCATGTTCTCGTTGCTCCCCCTGCTGGCGGTCGGCCTGTTCGGCACCGGCTGCAGCTCCAATGACACACGGCCTCTGCCACGCCCGCCATCGGTGGACGTGCCGCGTTTCATGGGCGACTGGTATGTGATCGCCCACATTCCCTCGCGTCCTGAGCGCGAGGCGTTCGACGCAGTCGAAAGCTACGCGCTGAGGCCCGATGGGCGCATCCAGACCACCTTCACCTATCGCAAGGGCAGCTTCGAGGCGCCACAGAAGTCGATGCATCCCATCGGCCGGGTCGAAAAGGGAGGCAACGGCGCGGTGTGGGGCATGCAGTTCATCTGGCCGATCCAGGCCGAGTACATCATCGCCTGGCTGGCCGATGACTATGGCCAGACCATCGTGGCGCGCAGCAAGCGCGACTATGTGTGGTACATGGCACGCACGCCACAGGTATCGGACCGCGATTACCAGCAGGCGGTGCAGCGCATCGCCGCGATGGGGTACGACACCCGGAAGCTGCGACGGGTGCCGCAGTCGGTGCGATGACTTCCTGCTACGGCGCTGCGCGGCCGCTACGCCAGCACTTCGCACCGGGCTGACACCGCGCATCCACGGTGTTGATGCAGCAGGCCGCACACTGCGGTTCCCCACGTGAAACAGGCACCACCGGCATGCATCCCGAATCCCGCCCGCACACCTGCAACCTGCTGCTGGTGGAGGACCAGTTCGACCTGGCCAACCTGATGGAACAGGCACTGCAGCAAGAGGGCGACCAGGTCACGCATGCCTACAGCGTGTTCGATGCGCTGGAGCTGCTCGACACCCGGCAGTTCGACGGCGCCGTGCTGGATGTCGAACTGCGCGACGGCGTGGTGTTCCCGGTTGCCGATCGGCTGGCCGAGCTCGGCGTGCCCTATCTGTTCGTGTCGGCGGTCTATGACCAGCTGGTGCCGGCAAGGCATCGCGGCGCCCCGTTCGTTGCCAAGCCGTTCCATCTCGAAAAGCTGCAGCGGGCCGTGCAGCACGCCATCAGCGGCAGCCGCGCCACTGGATCGGCGGGGCCGGACAGCAGTCCTCGCAATCAGACGCCCCCGCGCAAGACCTGCTGATCGACCGGTCGCCCCGCCCGGCCCACTCCCCGCACTCAATCCAGCGCGAACCCTGCGACCCTGCCCTCTTCGTCGGGGCGGATCATGTACGGCATGAAGACACCGGGGCCGAACGTGGCCACGTAGCGGTACATCGTGCCCTTCTCGCTGGCCTGCGTGCCCTTGAAGATCAGGGCGGAGGGCGTGCCGTAGGGCCCGATCGCCTTCGCCAGCCCAGCGCCCAGCCCCGCCTCCAGCTTTCCGCGCAGGCTCGCATTGAAGTCCGCGTAGCCGCTTCCGGCCTGCAATTGTTCAAACGTCGCCCGTGCACGCGCCGTCACCGCAGCCTCTTCGCCAGGCGCAGGCCGGCTCCACGCAGCGACGATGGCGGGATGAAGCGCACTGAAGACCGCATTGGTCAGCGTGATTCCGGCCTCCGGCGTCTTGTCTCCCAGATTGGTGAAGGCAATGATGCGCAGCCCAAGCCCGGGGAAGTACTCGTCGGCGGTGGTGAACCCCTGCGAGCCACCGGTATGGCCGATCCGGGCCTGGCCGTAGGCCGCGTTGACGAACAACCCCAGCCCATAGTCGGCGCTACCGCCCTCAGCGGTGTGAACCGGGGTGGTCATTTCACGGTAGCCGGCCGGGCTGATCACCTTGCCCGCGCTCAGGCCACGATCCCAGCGCGCGAGATCGTCAAGCGTACTGACCAGGAAGCCGGCAGCCCCACTCCAGTCCGGGTGGAAATAGGGTGATCGGCGCAGCACGCCCGCCTCGTGCCGGTACCCCACTGCCATGCCATTCAGTCGCTCCGTATCGGCGAGGGTGAAGGTGTTCCGCATGTCCAGCGGCTCCAGCAGATGCTGGCGCACGTAGTCGACGTAGCGTTCGCCCGATACCACCTCGATCACCCGGCCGAGCAGGATGTACCCGGTATTGGAGTACGACCAGCGGCTGCCCGGCGCGAAATCGAGAGGACGATCGCGGACGCGCGCGACCAGCCGATCAAATGCAATGGGCTGCGTCACCAGCGCATCGACCTCCTGTTCGGGCCCGTCGAAATAATCGTGCAGGCCGCTGGTGTGGGACAGCAGCTGGCGCAGGGTCACCTCGTGCGCATGCGGGGCGTCCGGCAGATGCCTGGCAAGCGGATCATCCAGCATGAGCTTGCCGGCCTCCTGCAGCTGCAGGATCGCAGCGGCGGTGAACTGCTTGGTGATCGAGCCGATCTCGAAGGGCGTGTCGGTACGCACCGCCAGGTCCCGCGCCCTGTCGCGCTGGCCATAGGCCTTGGCGTGGATCAGGCGCCCGTCCTGGAGGACCATCACCGCCGCACCGGGAACATTGAAGCGACGCATGACCTGGCCGACGCCACGGTCGATGCCTTGGATCACGGCCGCATTCAGTGCGCCGTTCGCGCTGCCTGAGGCATCGCCACCTGCCACTTCCGTGGCAACAGCGGGCGCGACGCTGCCCGCCACCGCCAGCAACAGACTCCCCAGGGCAATCCAGATACGTGCCGTGCGCATTCCCGAGCCCATATAATTCAAATTTAGACTATAGTTTGAATTATGAACTCCCCCGCCGCAAGCCGCGCCACCCCGGCGGCGCTCACGCTGACACCCGCCCAGCTTGCCGCGATGGCCTCGCCTACACGCATGGCAATACTGCAGCGCCTGGACGCGGAGGGTCCGGCCAGCATCCGCGAACTCGCCGAGCGCCTGGGCCGCCCCGCCACCGCGCTCTACCACCACCTGGCGCACCTGCAGAAGCACGGCCTGGTACGCATCACCGAACACCGCGACACCGGCCGCCGGCCCGAAGCCGTGTACGCGGCGGCCTCGGCACGGCTGTCCTCCCGCGATGCGGTGCGTACCCCGGCCGGCCGGCGGAGCCTCGTTCGCGTGGCGACGCGCGTGGTCGCCGCCACCCTGCGCGCGTTCGCCACGGCCGCCAGCCACGCAGCCGCCCGCTTTGAAGGACCGCACCGCAACTGCGCGGTCCGCCACCTGTCCTTCCGCGCCGACCACGAACGCCTCGCCCGCATCAATGCATTGATCGAAGCGCTTGAGACCACCGCGCTCGATGCTGGCCCGCAGGGCGATACCGTGCTGCTGACCGTGCTGATGGCGCCCGCCGCACACACGCCGCGCAGCGCATCGACCTGACCGCCCCGTCCATCGCCCTCATCAATGAACATTGCCGACTTCAATATTCATTGACGATCGATACTTAGGAATAATCGCAAAAATCCAACAAATTCGATGTGCAACACGGCAACAGCGCCAGAATGGTCGCCACGCCCGCGGGCGCTGACCACCTCTGTGCGCATGAATGGATATCCTGCACCGCGCCGGCTGCGACTGGCACTCCTGGACGATCACGAAGTCGTCCGACGCGGGACCGCACTGCATCTGTCCCGGGACATCCGCTTCAGGATCGTCGCCAGCCATGGGCACAGCGATGCGTTCATCCAGGATCTGCAAAGAACACCGGTGGATGTGGCCATCATCGACCTGACGCTGGCGCGCGGGGATCGCGAGTGCATGGAGCTGGTGGGACTGCTGCGCGCGGCATTCCCAGCCATCCCCCTGCTCGCCTTTGCCACCCTGTCACCCAGCATCCACATCGGCCCGCTGATCGACGCCGGGGTCAGGGGCGTGGTCAGCAAGGCCGAGCCGCTGCCCCTGCTTTCCGAAGCGATCGTGCGCGTGTCGCTGGGGCTGGACCGCCTGCCCCCCGACTGCAGGAATCCGGCGGACAGCGAAGACCTCAGCCGCAACGAACGTGAAGTGCTTCACCTGTTGCTGGCCGGCCTCACCGTCTCGGAGATCGCCCAGCAGCGCCATCGCAGCATCAAGACGGTCAGCACGCAGAAGAAGGCCGCGCTACGCAAGCTGGGCCTGCGCAACGATGCGGAGATCTATGCCATGCGGCAGCAACTGGAGTCACTGTGAGTCGGCGCCAACGCCCGCGCCCGCTCCCCGCCCTGCTGCTGGTCCTGTTGCTGTTGCCGACGGTGTCGGCCGGGGACCCGCCGTCGCCGCCCTGGGCGGCGGGACGCGAAGTCCGCGTGGCGACAGCGCCCTCGCTGCGCCCCTTGCCACCGGCATTGGCTGATACAGCGCCGCTGCCCACCCTCGCCCACGGCTACGCCACGCTCGTGGCACGCCACTCCCAGTTGCGCTTCACGGAACATCCCTACCCCAGCACTGATGCATCGGTGGCGGCGGTATGCCAGGGACAGGCCGACCTGGTGCTGGTCATCGGTGCAGTACGGCCGCTGCATCAACCCTGCGCAGGCCTTGTAGCCTCGGCTCCCTTCCGCGGCGGCAAGACCGTCCTGGCCGGCCGCAGCGGTGGGCGCCTGCCGCACGATGTCGCGCAACTGGACGGGCGGACACTGGCCGTCGTCAATGGCGGGCCTTATGCCGAATGGCTGCAGGTGCATCACCCCGAGCTCCATCTGCTGCACCTGCCTGACCGGCACGCAACACTGGTGGCTGTCGAGACCGGCGTCGCTGATGTCGCGATTGGCCTTGAATCGACGCTGCAGCCGATGATCCGGCGCCACTTCGGCGGCACGCTGCAGCTGCAGCCTTTCGAGAGCGCATTCTCCACCGACCTGTACCTGATCGTGCGCAGCATTGACCGCCAACTGCTGGCGCGCATCGACCAGGCACTGCACGACATCACGCTGGAAGAGCATGCCGGCCTGCTGCAACTCTGGGCCCGTCAGGCACTACCCGCCTCGATCCAGCGCATGTTCGACCAGATGCGCATGCCGCCGCCGCACTGGCTTCTGGCTCTGACCGCGCTGCTGGCCGGCCTGCCGATCCTGTGGCATGTCGCGGCCCGTCGCACAAAGCGTGAGCGCCGCCGTGACGCCCGCGCGGCGGGCATGGTCAGCCACGAGATGCGCAATTCGGCACAGGCGATGCTGATGTCGATTGATCTGCTGGGCCGATCGCCCCTGGCCAACGGTCAGCGCGAGCTGCTTGCGGCCGCGACGGCCGCCGGGCGCTCACTGCGCAGCCTGCTGAACCGGTCACTGGATTTCTCGCGCCTGGCCGGTGGCAGCTTCAGGCCACGCGCAGGTGCCTGCAATGTGGCCTCGCTTTGCCGGCAGTCGCTGGACGCGATCCGGCCCCAGGCCCGGCTGAAGGGCCTGCAGCTTCGATTCGACTGCACCCCCGATCCTGTACCGGTTGTCGCACTGGATGCCGAAGCGCTTCGTCAGATTGTCGACAACCTGCTCGGCAACGCAGTGAAGTTCACCGATGTCGGCGGCATCGAGCTGCGCGTGCAGCTGGCGCCGCCAATCGAGCCCCGGGCGCTGGTGCTGGATGTGATCGACAGCGGCATTGGCATTGACACCAGGCACATCGGGCACCTGTTCCGCGCCTTCCAGCAGGGCGAAGGCGGCCAGATGCGCGGAGGCAGCGGCCTCGGCCTTTCCATCGCCCGCGAACTGGCCCGCGCCATGCGCGGCGACCTCACCGTGCACAGCGTCGTGGGGCGCGGCAGCCGCTTCACCCTGTGCCTGCCGGTACAGCCCGCCGGCAGCGATGTCGTGGTCCCGGATGAAGCTGCCCTCGACTGCCCGCTTGCCGGCCTCGACCTGCTGCTGGTGGAGGATCATCCATTGAACCGACAGATCATCGCCGAGCAGCTGCGACGGCTCGGCGCGAGCGTGCATGCCGTTGCCGACGCTGCAGACGCCCTGGCCGAGCAGAGCAGGGCCCCGCGCCCGGTCGTGCTGATGGATATCGGCCTGCAGGGCATGGATGGCTACACACTGGCGCGGCAACTGCGCGGCCAGGCCCGTGGGCCACTACGACTGGTGGCGCTGTCCGCCCGCACCGGGCGCAGGCACGTGGCGCGTTCACGCAAGGCCGGATTCGACGCGATGCTGACCAAGCCGCTGCAGGTCACGCCATTGCTGCAGGCGTTGCAGCTGACGCCCATCACTGGCGACGCATCGCCCAACCCGGTTGCGGCGCTGGGCCCCGCGCATCTGGCCGACATCCACGGCGAGCTGACAGGTATCGAGCGGGCGCTCGCGGATCGCGATGCAAGGGCGATGCGCCATCATGCGCACCGCCTGCAGGGAACACTGCAGATCTGCGGCGCCGCCGACCAGGCCGAGATCGCGGCCGACCTGTGGGAACTCGGCCATGACACCGCACCGGACTGGATCGATGCGCGGCGACTGCTGCAGGTACTGTGGCACTGGCATGGCTCCCGCACTGCGGAAACCATGCCTGCCAACTGATCAGGCGGCCAGGCGCTCGACCTGGCGACGGGTCAGGTCATTGAAGCGACCCAGCGACATCAGGTGCTGGTGGATCAGCGCCAGCCAGCCGCTGCGATGCCACTCCACCACGGTCGCTTCCGGCAGTGCAACGAACTTCTCGACGTCGACCACCTGGAAACCATTGAGGTTGAACTCGCGGCCATCCGGGGTACGCACGGTGGCGTTGCGCTCGACCAGCAGGCCGTTGTCGATCAGGGCCTTGGAGAAGGCCTGGGTCTGCTCGTGCTCACGGGTGAACTGGCCACAGAATTCCAGCGCCTGCTGCACCATGTCGGTGGCCTTGCCGTCGACGAACAGCGGCTGGCCTTCGTCACCGCCCTTGACCACGCGCGGGCTCTCTTCATCGATGCCCAGCAGGAAGTCGTTGTCGGCGCCGGTGTCGATGAAGATGAAGGGGTGGCGACGCAGGTAGGCCGGGACATAGGCCTCGTCTTCCCACAGGCCGTCCTTGATGAACAGGTTCTCTTCCGACACGCCGACGGCGGCCATCGGCACCGCGGTCGGGCCGGCGAACAGGATCGGGAAGTGGTGCAGCGCCAGCGAGAACTCGCCCAGCACCAGCGGAATGGCGTTGTTGCCGGCGGCGAACTCGAGCTTGCCCGGCAGGACGCGCAGATCGGCGTGCACATCGGCCTGCAGCGGCACCGGACGGGTGTAGAACAGGGGAGCACCGCTCGGCGCTGCTTCGGTGGTGGTGTCGCTGGTGGTGGTCATCTTGGGAACCGTTCGATCATGCGCGCCTGCCATCCCGGGCGCGCCAGCGGGAACAACCTGAATCCCGCATTATCAACAAGCTCGATGACAAGGGCCACCCCGGCGAGGGCCTATTTCAGCTGCAGGGGGTATCGCTGCCACAGCACGTGGACGAGAAAACCGGCCAGCTCGGTATCACGGGCGCTCACCGCAGCGCGGATCTTGTCCAGCAGCACCATGTCCGAACAGGAGCGCACATCGGCGTGATTGGCCTGCCCTGCCCTGCGCGCACGGTAGCGCGCAGCCCGCTGTGCATCACTCATTGCGTACCCGAACTTGGGCGGACGACCGCGCTTGCGCGGCAGGGTCAGCTCCAGGGTTCCGGGGTCTTTGTCATCACGCATGGGCGGGGTGCGGGCGGCGGCGAGCAACGGGGGGTGCGCAATTTATCGTGAGGCATCACTTTAATCCAGCTTTTTCTGCAGTTTTGTTGCATTGCAGTGCAAATGAATCACGCCTCCCACAGCAGAATCAGGCCACGCGTGGATGCCCTCACCAAGGCCCACACAAAAAAGGGAGCCCGCGAACGGACTCCCTTCACCTTCCTCATGCAGCGCGTACGGGCTCGTAACCGTGCAGATGCGCCTCGCTGCTGGCCCGCCCCTGGCTGAGCGAACGCAGCGAGGTGGTGTAGCCCACCAGCTGCGCCAACGGTGCGAATCCGCTGACCTCGGCGCGACCGTCCTGGTCCTCGATGCGGGCGATGCGGCCGTGACGGCGATTGAGGTCGCCGACCACGTCGCCCACCGACGCCGAGGGCGAATGCACCGTCACCGCCATCACCGGCTCCAGCAGCTGCGTGCCGCCTTCTGCCAGTGCCGCCTTGATCGCCTCGGCGCCGGCGCGATGGAACGCCATTTCCGAGGAATCCTTGGCATGGGTCTGTCCATCGACCAGGCTGACCTCGATGCCGACCACCGGATGCCCCTGCGGGCCTTCCGACAGCGCGGCGCGCACGCCCTTCTCCACCGCCGCGATGAAGCTGCGCGGCACCACGCCACCGACGATGCGATCGTTGAACACGACCTCACCGTCCTCGCGCGGCGCCACGTCCAGCACCACCTGCGCGAACTGACCTTGGCCTCCGGTCTGCTTGACCAGCCGCCCTACCACGCCGGCCACTGCACGCATCGGCGTCTCCTGGTAGGCCACGCGCGGCGCACCCACGCCCACCTCGACCTTCCATTCGCTGCGCAGGCGCTCGACCATCACCTCCAGGTGCAGCTCGCCCATGCCCCAGACCAGGGTTTCTGCCGTATCGCGATCAGTCTCGACGCGGAACGACGGGTCCTCCTGGGCCAGGCTGGCCAGCCCTTGCGCCATCCGGATCAGATCGGCGGCGCGCGCCGGCTCCAACCGCCATGCCAGCACCGGTGCCTGTGCCTGGATGTTCTCCAGGCGCAGCGGCTGCGCGCGACCGCTCAGCGTTTCACCGCTGACCGCATCCTTCCAGCCCAGCACCGCGACGATGTCACCGGCCACGGCCTGTTCGATGTCGTGGGTCTGGTCGGCCTGCACCCGCACCAGGCGGCTCACACGCCGCCCCTGCGGATGCTGCGAACTGGCCACGGCATCGCCGACCTTCAAGGTGCCCGAGTACAGCCGCACGAAGCTCAGCGCACCGTGCTGCTGGTGGGTGATCTTGAACAACAGGCCGGCCAACGGACCATCCGGATCCGGCGGCAGCACCACCTCGCCATCCTCGCTTTCAGCGACCACGGCCGGGCGATCCAGCGGCGATGGCAGGTAATCGACCACCGCGTCCAGCAGCGTTTCGATGCCCTTGTCCTTGAACGCCGCGCCGGCCAGTACCGGCACCCCGGCACCGGCCAACGTTGCGCGCCGGATGGCTGCACGCAGCTGTTCCGCATCGATCACCCGGCCTTCCAGCCATGCATCGGCAAGTGCCTCATCGTGGTCGGCTACGGCCTCGACCAGCGCATCGCGCTGCGCCTGCCACAGCGTGCGCGCCGCGTCGTCCCACGGGGTGATCGTCGCCGCAGCGCCGTCGTGCCACTGCAGCACACGCTCATCGACCAGGTCGACCCAGCCGTTGAAGTCGCTCTCGCTGCCCAGCGGCACGCCCAGCGCCCACGGTCGCGCGCGCAGCTTGTCGTGCAGCTGCTCCAGCACACGCTCGAAGGAAGCACCGACGCGATCCATCTTGTTGACGAACGCGATCAGCGGCACGCGGTGGCGGCGCGCCTGGCGCCACACGGTCTCGGACTGCGGCTGCACGCCATCCACCGCCGAGAACACGGCCACGGCGCCGTCGAGCACGCGCAGCGAACGCTCGACTTCAATGGCGAAGTCGATGTGGCCTGGGGTGTCGATCAGCGTCAACCGATGCGCCGGCAGGTCGCGCGGCGCCCACTGCGCCTGCACGGCGGCGGCGCCGATGGTGATGCCACGTTCGCGTTCGATCGCCGAGAAATCGGTGGTCGCATTGCCGTCGTGCACTTCGCCGACGCGATGGATCTCGCCGCTCTTCCACAGCAGGCGTTCGGTCAGCGTGGTCTTGCCGGCGTCGATGTGGGCAATGATGCCGAGGTTGCGGCGACGGGAAAGGGTCTGGGTGTTCATGAATAGGTTCCTGCAAAGCCAACTTCGGGGGCCGCGCACCCCGGTTGGCGACAGGGCGCGCGGCTAGCGTTCGGTCTCGGCGATCTGGTGCATGGCACGTTCTCCTTGCGGTACATCGGGTTACGAAATGGCACTGCGGAAACGAAAAGAGCGCCCCGGAGGGCGCTCTGTCGAAGGTCCAGCGATGGCCGTTTCAACGGCCTCGTGGGGCTCCAGGCAGACACGCCCGTTCCGCGCTTGCGCGGGTCAGGGTGAAAAACTTCAGGAGCGGCATCCGGTTCATGGGGCGCATTCTAGACCTGCCAATCTGGCGCGCAAGTGAATATTGCACACATCAATGGAACGATGCGCACCACTGCAGACCCACTCCAGAGGTGGCTGCAATCGGCCCCTGGCGCCTTACTTGCACCCATGCAGCGTGCGGGCCTCCGCCACGGTCGCTGCACGGTCATCCCCCATCGAGACCCATCCTTTCAGCGACATCGCCGGATCCACCTGTGCCTGGCGCGGGCCGCCATGGATCACCACCTCGGTCCAGCTGCCGACCGGTAGCAGCTCGGACAGTCTCGCCGCCTGGTCGTCCTCGGTGCTGAACATGTCGTCCGGCGACGCGGGCTTGGCATTGTTCACGGTCTCGGTCTTGCGCGCCCATACTCGCAGCGCTCCATCCGGCATGCGCTGAGTGATGACGTCATGGCGCTCCACACCGTAGGCCCACGTGTTCTCGCCAACACCACGGGTTTCGCTGCCGTCATCCGCGACCGCGACCACCTCGCCCGCCGGTCCGATCACTCCTGCCACCGCACCCAATCCCGACATCAGTGCCTGGTAGACGATCATCTGCCGCTGCTCGGTCGTCAGCGAACCGACATCCGTCTTGCCCGCAGGCAACTTCAGATAGGCCGCTTCCTTGCACAACACCAGTACCTGCTGGCCGTCCCAACTCACCGACATTTCCTCGTTGGCGAAGTACTGCGTCTTCAACGACGTAACGGTGCCATCCTTACCCTCTGAATGCCGCGTCTCGATCAGCGAGGCGTTCTCGGCTGCATCGGCCAGCGAAACCGGAGAGGTGGCAGCCGCATGGGCGGCACATACGGAAGCAAGCAGGGCGGCAAGCAGCACGCCGCGCGGAGCGGTACGGAACATGGGATCAGTCCATTGAAGAAGACGAAACCGCGATGATACGCGGTGAAGGCACACGGACGTCCGCTCAGGTCACCACCACCAGCGGCACACCACGTCGCGGATGCTCCAGCACCACCACATCCTGCTGATAGACCCGCTGCAGGTTGTCCTCGGTCAGCACCTGCAGCGGCGTACCGTCTGCGGCCACCCTGCCCTGCTCCAGCAGCACGATGCGGTCGGCATAGCCGGCCGCCAGATTAAGATCGTGCAGTACTACGATCACGCAGGCACCGGCTTCGGCACAGGCACGCACGCTGCGCAGGGTCCGCTCCTGGTGACGCAGGTCCAGCGCGGCGGTCGGCTCATCCAGCAGCAGCAGCGGCGTGTCCTGCGCCAGCACCCGCGCAAACGTGGTGCGTGCGGACTCGCCACCGGACAGCTGCTGCACTTCGCGCAGACGCAGCGCCTGCAGTTCGGCGGCATCGATCGCCGCTTCCACCTGGGCATCATCGGCAACCGGGTCGGGCGGGTGCGGCAAGCGCCCCATCGCCACTACCTCTTCCACGCTGAAGGCGAAACGCACGCCATGTTCCTGCGGCATCACTGCGCGCTCGCGTGCCAGTGGCCCCGCTTTGTAGCCTATCAAGGGTTTGCCGCGCAGGCTCACCTCGCCCGCATCGGCACGAAGATCACCGGCCGCCACCGCCAGCAACGTGGATTTGCCCGCGCCATTCGGGCCCACCAGCGCGGTCACCGTCCCCGGCTCGAATGCCAGCGAGATGCCATGCAGGATCTCGCGCTGCTGGCGGCGCACCACCACCTCGTGCAGTTTCAGCAGTTCGCTCATGGTGCGGCCTTGCGGCGCTGCTGCAGCACCAGCCAGAGGAAGAACGGCGCGCCCAGCGCAGCCGAGAACAGGCCCAGCGGAATTTCAGCGGGCGGGTCCAGCGTGCGCGCCGCGGTATCGGCCACCACGATCAGCAGTGCGCCCAGCAGGCCGGACAACGGCAGCAGCCAGCGATGGCCGGGGCCAACCAGCAGGCGCGCCACGTGCGGCACCACCAGGCCAACGAAGCTGATCGAACCGGCAAAGGCCACCGCCGCGCCCACCAGCAGCGCACTGAACGCGACCAGGCGGCGACGCGTGCGGGTCACATCCAGGCCGAGGTGCTGCGCCTGGCGCTCGCCCAGCGCCAGCATGTCGAGGGGTGTGGCCAGCCGCTGCAGCGCGAACACGCCGATGGCGAACAACGGCACCACCGCTGCCACATCGGCCCAGTTGGCGCGTGCCAGCGAGCCCATCTGCCAGAACACCAGCGATTGCAGTTCGCTTTCGCTGGCAATGTAGGTAAGGAAGCCGATCAGCGCCGAGCAGAACGCCGCCATTGCGATACCCACCAGCAACAGGGTGGCATTGCCACTGCCCTTGCCCGGGCGTGCCAACGCGTAGGTCAGGCCGATCGCCAGTGCGCCACCAATGAACGCGGCGACCGGCACCAGCCAGCCCGCCGCACCGGCAGCACCGAGCACGATGGCGGCCACTGCACCCAGTGCCGCGCCCTGGCTGACGCCAACGATGCCCGGATCGGCCAGGGGATTGCCGAACAAGCCCTGCAGGCTGGCGCCGGCCATCGCCAGCGATGCGCCGACCATCGCACCGAGCAGCGCACGCGGGATGCGCAGTTGCCAGACCACGGCCAGGTCGCGACTGCTGACCGCCTGCGGATCGAGCAGGCCCAGCTTCACCCCCAGCGCCTGCACCACCTCCAGCGGTGGCAACCGCAACGGACCCACGGCAAACGACGCCAGCACCGCCCCCAGCAGTGCCAGCAACGCCACCATCAACATCACCCGCCCGCGACGGCGGCGCCGATCCGCCGGACTCATGCCTTCGGCAACGCCGCCAGGGCCTTGGCCAGCGCCAGCGCACCGGCACCGGAACCGACGCTGGTGTACTTCAGCTGCACGTCCGGCATCACCCAGACCCGATTGGCCTGCCCGGCCGGGGTCTGCTTCAGCGTCGGATAGGACTTCCACAGGCCTTCGGCCCCGCCGAACAGCTGCAGGTCATGCTCGGTCACCACGATCACCTCCGGTGCTGCCGCGACCACGCCCTCGTTGCTCAGCTGCGAGTAGTTCTTCACCCCCGCTTCGGTACCGATGTTGACGCCACCGGCCAGTGCGATCAGCTGCGCCGAGGCGCTGTCGGCACCGGCCACCGTCGGCGCGCCACCGGCGCCGGTCGCAGAGACGTGGATCACGCGCGGCGCATGGCCCAGGCCCTTGCCAATCGCTGCAGCCTCATCGAGCTGACGCTGCACCTGCGTGGCAAGCGCCTGCCCTGCCTCGGCCAGCCCGAGTGCAGCGGCGACCTTGCGCACCTTGTCAGGTGCCGGCTGCAGATCGTCGATGACCACCGCCGGCTCGCCCACTTCGCGCAGCTTCTTCGCCAGCTCGGTATGGCGGCGCAGGCTGTTGCCCAGGAACAGCGAGCCCTGCAGGCTCAGCACGCCCTCTACGCCGGTGGTGCGATTGAACAGGAACTGGTGCGGCGCGGCCAGGCCCGCCTGGGTGGTGGTGTTGGTCGGCGCGGCGAAGACCTGCTTGCCAAGGCCCAGCGCCTCGATCACCGCAATGACATCGTCGCCACCGGCGATGATGCGGCTGGTGTCGGCCACCTCGATATCGGCGCCGTCATCGGAATGCACCTTGGCCGGCAGCACAGCCTTCTGGTCGTGCACGGCCGGCATCTCGGCACCGGCCACGTGCTGCCAGCCTGCCGGCAACGCACCTTCAGCCGCCGCCGTGGCGCCCGGCGCCTCGGCAGGCTTCTGGCCCTCGGACGGGGCCGGCGCTCCGCCGCAGGCGGACAGCGCCAGCGAAACAGCCAGGGGAAGCGCACACAGGCGCAGACGGGACGCGATGTTCATGGAGGTTCTCCTTGCTGGCCGGGCAGCACACGCGCCGCCCGGCCCGGTTACTTACTGCTTCGGGGTGATGCGGGTGATGCGGTCACCCTTCGGGTCTTCGGCACCGCGCGACTTGTTCACCGCGAACACATTCCCCTTGCCATCGGCGCGGACGTGGTTCGGCAGCGTGCCGCCATCGAGGTTGGCGACCACCTTGCCGTCGCCGTTGACCACGGTGACAGTGCCGGCGCCGCGATTGCTGACGTAGGCCAGGCCGGAGGCATCATCGAAGGCCACGTTCAGCGCACCGGCACCAACCGGCACGTCGTGCAGCACCTTGCCGGCGGCCACATCCACGATCAACAGGTTGTCGGTGCCCTGCGAGGCAACGTACAGGCGGTTGCGTTCCGCATCGAAGGCGACGCCGGAGGCGCTGATCGAATTGCCCAGGTCGATGACCTTGTCGACCTTGCCGCTGGCCACGTCGATCACCGCCGCTTCCGGCGTACCGATGCTGACGGTGAACAGCTTGCCGCCCTTCTCGTCCAGCACCAGGCTCATCGGGGTGAACTTGCCGTCATCGACGCCGGACTCCAGCGTCACCGCCGGCAATTCCTTGAAGGTCTTGGCGTCGAACACCGACAGGTGGTCCTCACCCGTCGCCGAGGCGAACACCTTGCCGTGGGTGCCGTCGACCACCACGTCGCGCGCGTGCGGCACGGCATCGACCGGGAACTGGTGGACCAGTGACAGATCCTTCTGGCGATAGACCGCGATCGAGTTCTGCCGGGTATTGGTGACCCAGACGTTGCCGTTGGTGTCATCCACGCCGACGCCGTAGACCGCATACACCGCGCCATTGGTGCTGCCCGGCACCTGGGCGGGGGTGATCGCCGTGGTCACCTTCAGCGTCTTCGGGTCCAGCTTCAGCAGCTGCGACTGGGTCACCGGCGGGCGGCCCACCGCCGAAGTCACGAACACCGCGTTGCTGGCGGCGCTGTAGGCGGACTGGTACAGGCCCGGCACCAGCTTGTTGGACTGGGTGGCGAACTGCGCCTGGCCCGACAGCGGCAGCTGCGGCGAGACGCGCAGCTTCAGCACCGTGGCTGCGGCCGGCTGGCTGGCACGCACCACCACCGGGTGGGTGCCCGGCACCGCATCGGTCGGAATGCTCAGCTGGGTCTTGAAGTTGCCATCGGCGTCGACCACCAGCGGCTGCGCGTTGAGCACGCTGTCGCCACGCAGCAGGCTGACCTTCTGGCCCGGCACGAATCCGCGACCGACCACGTCGGCGGTACTGCCGGGAACCACGTTCTCACCACGTGAGACAACCTCGCCCTTGAAGGTGGCGTTGGCCGGCTGGTCGAACACCGGCTGCGCGGTGGCAGTCACCGCCAGCAGCAGGCCGGCGGCCAGGGAAGTGAGACGGAAAGACGGACGGAACGACATGGAAGGCTCCTTGCACACGTAGGCCGCGCCACGTGACGCGGGATTCATCGGTTGCCTGGGCCGCTGCACGCCGGCAGCCTCGCCTGGGTAGTGGGGTCGCACGGCATCGCGTGCGAGGGAATTCATTCGGCGGCGTTGTCACCGCCACTGGGAGCGCCATCGCCCGCGCTGCGATCGGTGACGCCATACAGCTCATGCAGTGCAGCGTAGAACGAGGCCGGCAGCATCGGGCCGTGGCCAAGGCCGGGAAACTCGCGGTAGTGCACGCTCAGTCCGGGCACCTTGCCCAGCCGCTCGGACAGCTGCATCGCTGCGTCCGGGGTGGCGCCGCCAATGCGGCGCAGGTGCGCGACCACGCGCGGATTGTTCATGTCGCGCTTGCCGCGGTCACCGACGCGCTCGGCACCGCCCAGCATCAACCAGAGCGTTGCGTGCTGGCCATGCACATTCTGCACGAACTGCTGTTCCGGATCGCCCAGCGCCGCACCCTGGCTCCACCACAGCGACGGACTGGCCGCTAGATAGGACTGGAAGGCTGCGGGGCGGGTGTACAGCGCATTGAGCACGAACAGGCCACCCAGCGAGTGGCCCCACAGCGCTTGCTGTTGCGCATCGATGCGTGCGCGACGCTCGACTTCCGGCTTGATCCGGCGTTCGATCACATCGAGGAACGCTGCAGCGCCGCCTCCCACCGCCTGGGTCGTGCCGCTCTCGTCGTCGGCGCGATCGATCCACGCGGTGTAGTCGCGGGTGCGCGCCTTCGAATCGATGCGCAGGTCGTTGTCGTAGCCGATCAGCACCAGCACCGGCGGCGCCTTGCGTGCCGCCAGCTCGGCCAGGATCGGCTGGTCCAGTACCATGGCCACGGCATTGCCATCCAGCGCATACAACACCGGCAACGGCGCCTTGCCAGCATGGGCCGGGATCGCCACGTTCACCCGCCAGCGGCGTTGCTGGTCAGGGCTGTCCACCACGAAATGCTCGAAGCGATAGCTGGCCGCCGGCTCATCGAGCACGGTGTGGCCGATCTTCTGCAGCGGATTGCGCTGCTGCGCATGGGCGTACGGAGTGGCCAGGAGCAGACCCATCATCAAGGCGGCCAGGCCGCGGGCCAACCGGCCCCGGCGCGAAGGCAGGACGAAATGCTTCATCAGCGGCGGCAGAAGCGGCCCACGGCCGCCGGTTCACAAGGGACCGCAGTCTACCTCAAACGCGAATGATTATCACATCGATCACACGTCACACTGTGTATCACGCGCGCGCATGCCCGCTTGCACAGGGGGCGGAATTTCACCTATTTTGCCGCACACGGGGGCATTGGACCGCCCCGCTTCCAACGCTGCCATGGAGGGCGGGCCGTCTGCCGCCGACCGGGTCGCGTTCATCCGCGCCACGACCGCCATGGGATCGGATCCCATGATTGTGAGACCCCTTGAAGCACACCGCACTGATTGCCCTCACCCTCGGCCTGCTCGCGCCGCTGGCCGCCCATGCCGCACAGGATCTTCCGACGCTCTACCAGGCCTTTGAAGAAGCCGGCAATTCCACGCTGAGCATGGAAGAACTCAACCAGACGGTGACCTTCACCGCCGTGGCGCTGGGCGTTTCCAGCAACATGGCGGGCGAACCGCTCATCGAGGCCGGCGATGACCAGGGCAATGTCCTGGCCCGGCTGACCACCTCCGATGATCAGCAGGCGGCCAAACTGGGCGCACTGGAAGAAGGCGCTGTCTTCAGCGCCAGCTGCACGCTGCAGTTCAGCTCCGGCACGGACTACCTGTCTTTCGGCGATTGCACCATCAAGTAAAGACGAAGCCGGCCAAACGCCGGCTTCTTTTCTTTGCCTCTGTAGCGTCGAGCCATGCTCGACTCGTGCAGCATCACGGCCCCGTGGGCACCGGGCCATACGGATTTTCCTGCGGCGTACCCGGCAGCAGCGAGAAGATCATGATCACGATGCCACCGCCCGGCACCAGTGCCAGTAGGAACAGCCAGCCCGACTGGTTGCAGTCATGCAGGCGGCGCACGGTCACGGCAATCAACGGCACGATCGTGGCCAGCCACATCACACCCAGCAGCACCACCATGCCGATCAGGATGCCGGCCAGTGCATCGGCACTGTTGCGCAGGAGGATTGCCAGCACGCCGGCCAGCAGCATCACTGCGGTTGCGAGCAGGAACAGGAACAGCTGGTACATCCAGTACTCGCGGCGGTTGGCGCGGCCCTCGAACTGGGCGTAGCGCTTCAACGGCAGAATCATTTCCTGCACGGCATCGATCCTTGAAAAGAGAAGCCGCGCAGTGTGCCAAAAAAGCGGGCTCAACGGCCTTTTGCCGCCCTGGCCGCTTCGCGCTCCGCGCGCAGCCGGTCCAGCTTTTCCTTCAGCTTGATTTCCAGGCCGCGTGGCACCGGGTTGTAGTACACGCGCTCGCCCATCGCATCCGGGAAGCCGGTCTGGTCCAGCGCAATGCCGCCTTCGGCGTCGTGGTCGTACTGGTACTCGGCACCGTAGCCGAGCTCCTTCATCAGCTTGGTCGGCGCATTGCGCAGGTGCAGCGGCACCTCTTCGGTGCCACTCTCGCGCACGTCGGCCTTGGCCTGGTTGAACGCCGCATAGCCGGCATTCGACTTGGCGGTGCTGGCCAGGTACAGCACCAGCTGGGCGAACGCAAGCTCGCCCTCCGGGCTGCCCAGCCGCTCGTAGATGTCCCAGGCTTCCAGCGCCATGCTCTGCGCACGCGGATCGGCCAGGCCGATGTCCTCGATGGCCATGCGGGTCAGGCGACGCGCCAGGTAGGACGGATCGCAGCCACCATCAAGCATGCGGGTCAGCCAGTACAGCGCGGCATCAGGGTTCGAGCTGCGCACAGACTTGTGCAGCGCCGAGATCTGGTCGTAGAACTGCTCGCCGCCCTTGTCGAAGCGTCGGGTGCGATCGGCCAGCACCTGGGTCAGGGTCTGCGGGGTGATGCGGCCACCCTCGCCACCCGCCAGTTCGGCGGCGATTTCCAGCAGGGTCAGCGCACGTCGCACGTCGCCATCGGCGGCGGTGGCGATTTCCAGCAGCAGCTCGGGAGCGACCTCGATGCCCTCTTCGCCCAGGCCGCGCTCACGGTCACTCAGCGCACGTTCCAGTGCTTCGACGATGTCGGTGGGCGAGACGCCCTCCAGCACATGCACGCGGCAGCGCGACAGCAACGCCGAGTTCAGTTCGAACGACGGATTCTCGGTGGTGGCGCCAACGAACAGGATGGTGCCGCGCTCGATGTGCGGCAGGAACGCGTCCTGCTGCGCCTTGTTGAAGCGATGCACCTCGTCCACGAACAGCACGGTGCGCCGGCCTTCGGCGAAGCGTTGCGCGGCCTCGGCCAGTACCTGGCGCACTTCCGGCAGGCCGGACAGCACGGCGGAGATGGCACGGAACTCGGCGTCGGAATACTCGGCCAACAGCAGCGCCAGTGTGGTCTTGCCGCAACCCGGCGGCCCCCACAGGATCATCGAATGCACGCGACCGGATTCGACCGCGCGGCGCAGCGCGCTATCCGGCGCCAGCAGGCGCTTCTGCCCGACCATTTCGTCGAGGGTTCGCGGGCGCATGCGCTCGGCCAGCGGGCGCAGATGTTCCCGATCGACGCTCAGCAGATCGGGGCCGGGGAAGGAAGTTGAACGATGTCTTGGCACAGGGCCATTGTACCGCGAGAGCGTGCCAACCAAGGTTGGCACCCACCACGGCGGCCGGGCCATGATCGGTAGTGCCGGCCGCTGGCCGGCAGATCAAAAGCGTGTCAACCAAGGTTGACACCCACCAATTCGGTTCCGGTTGACACCGACCAATTCGGTTCCGGTTGACACCCACCAAGGCGGTGCCGGTTGGCACCCAGGTAGCGCCGGGCCAGGCCCGGCGTCCCCGATCAGTTGCCGATGACGTCGGTGCCCTTCGGCGGGGTGAAGCTGAAGGTGCCGGCGGCGAAGCCCGGGTTGCGCTTCCAGCCGCTGAAGGTGATCACGGTGCGCTGGCCGACCGCGTCGGTGATTTCCATCTTGGCCAGCCCCTGGGCGTTGAAGCCCAGCGCGGCGTACTGGAAGCTGGCTTCGGTCTCGCGCTTCGGCGACAGCGACAACCACTGCAGGCCGTCGCGCTGCGCGGCCTCTTCACTGACGTCGTACTGCTGCTCCAGCAGCGCCGGATTGATCAGCGCGGTCAGCGGGCTGTTCTGCTCTTCCTTGCCCTGCTCGCGCACGGTGGCCTGTTCCAGGTCCGGCTCGTACATCCAGACCTTCTTGCCGTCGGCCACGATCAGCTGTTCGTGCGGGCGCACGTACTCCCAGCGGAACAGGCGCGGCGCAGACAGGGCCACACGGCCGCTGGTCGATTCCTTCACCTTGCCGCGGCTGTCGAACACCTGCTGGCTGAACTGGCCATCCAGGCCCTTCAGGCCGCTGGTAAAGCTCTTCAGGTCTTCACGGGCACCGGCCCAGGCGCTGCCGGCAGCAGCACAGGCGACGGCAAGGGTGGTGGTGGCAAGGAAACGACGGACGCGGAAGTTCATGCAGGAATCCTGTGGGCGCATGCGCCAGGAAAGGTGGTAGCCAGTGTGCCCGGGCAAAGATGAATGGGCGATCAGGGCGACATTATGCCGCCCCGAACGTCCATCGGCGATTCAGCCGCCTGCCGCAGGCAGCTTGCCGTACAGCACCTGCCCGCGGAAGCCGCGACGCACTTCGCGGTACAGCGCGCGGAACGCCGGGTAGTCCTGCGGCTGGCACAACGCCTCCGGCCCGCGCACCGCGTTCTGCTGCAGGCGATGGCGCACGATCACGTCCTGGCCCTCGCGGCTCCAGTCCACCCGGTACTCACCGGCGGCGTTGCTGAAGCGCTGGCTGGCCGGGATGGCGATGATCGGCGCATTGGCCGGAAACTGCAGGCGATAGGTTTCCTCGCGCAGGCTGGCATTGCAGTAGAACGGCGTCTCGTTGGCCGGCGCCGAGGCGGTGGCGTACAGGCCGCGCACCGACTCGCCGCCCGGCGGATCGGGCACGGCCATGCCGCCGGCCACGCTGAAGTCGGCATAGTCCTCGGCCTGGAAGGCCATGCGGTAGCCGAACGGCCGGGTCAGGTCGACCGGTACGCCCTGGATCTGCAGCTGCCCTCGCCCATCGAAACCGGACGCGGCCATGATCTGCTCCTCAGCGCGCGCACGGTTCTGCGCATTGAGCTGGGCGAACTGCGCACGCATGCCGATCTCGGCATTCTCGCCCAGCTTCGGCACGGTCTCGCCGCGCAGGTTGCCATTGGTATCGAAGGTGAAGCGCACCTCCATCGACGTGGCATTGCGCTGCGGCGTGTTGGCCGGGGTACGCGCCAGCGTGGCATTGCGGGTACGCATCACCGGGGCACCGAGGTCACCTTCGGGCAGCTGGCCGAAGCGTGCCCACGCGGTGGTCGAATCCAGGTACAGATCAAACTCGGGGATGTAGGTGATGGCGTGGTTGAAGCGGCCCAGCACCGGAATCTTCGGCAGGGTCGGGCCGCCACCGGCGCCGATCAGCACCGGTGAACTGGCGATGCCCTTGGCCGCCAGCAGCGCCTCCAGGATCGTCACGTGGTCCTTGCAGTCGCCATAGTGGTTGTCGAGGATGCTCTGCGCGCTGTTCGGCTCCAGTCCACCATTACCCAGGTACACCGCCACGTAGCGGATGTTCTGCGCCACCCAGCGGTACAGCGCATCGGCCTGCTCGCGGCGGTCGCTGATGCCGGCGGTCACCTGGTCGGCCAGTGCCTGCAGCTCCGGGGTGACCTGCGCCGCCGGGCCCGCCTTGAGCTGGTAGGCGCGCCCCATCTGCGACCAGTCACGGTACGTGCTGGCCATGATGTTCGGGCCGAACTCCCAGCCCGCTGCCGACCAGTTCTGCGCCGGCATCGCCTCGTGGCGCTGGTAGCGCCAGCGCCACTGCGCCTGGCCGTTCTTCACCGTCGGGCGATCGCTGCCCTGCACGCCGCGGCTGTCGACAAACATCGGCAGGTTGGCCGGTGCGCTGAGGGTGACCTCGGCGTCCTCGTACTCGGTGAACACATTGAAGGTCTCCCACAAGCCGAAATAACCGGGAAAGTACGGCGTGGCCTGGGTGCGGCGCACCTGGTAGTACAGGCGCGTGCCCGGGGCCAGGTTCGGGAACACGATCACCCGCACCTTGCGGTCGGCATACATCGCCGCCGAAGCGCTGGAGTAGCTCTCCTGGGTGTAGATGCGGTCGGCCGGCACGTCGCGGCGCTGGCCGTCGGCGGTGATGGTATAGGCGCCCAGCACTTCCAGCGTCTCCATCTTCTCGCTGTAGCTCAGCCGCACCTGGCTGAACTGCTCGACGGAGGCCTTGGTCTTGAGCAGGACTTCGTAGGTTTCGGTCTGCACATTGCCCGCATCGGGCCGCACCTGGTAGTCGGCGCGGTAACGGACAATGCTGAAATTGTTGCTGGCTTCGGTGTCGCCGCTGGTGGAAGGCGGCGCCGTAGCGGGCGCGGAGGTGGCGGTGTCTGCCAGTGCCGGGCCGGCAGCCAGGAAAGCTGCCAGCGCCAGTGCCAGCGCGCTGGGTACGGGGTGAAGCATGCGTCGGTTCCTTGGACGTCGTGGGGGATACGTCGGGTCTTACTTCGGCGGCGGCGGTGCCAGCACCGTGCGGTCGCCATTGTGCTCGGGCGCACTGACCACGCCGGCCGCTTCCATGGCCTCGATCAGTCGCGCTGCACGGTTGTAGCCGATCTTCAGCCGGCGCTGCACGCCGGAAATCGAGGCGCGGCGGGTCTCGGTGACCACCCGCAGCGCTTCGTCATACAACGGGTCGGACTCATCGCCGGCGGAGCTGTTCTCGGGCAGGCCGGTGGCGCCAACGACCACGCCGTCACCCATCGTCTGCACTTCGTCCAGCACGCCGTCGACATAGTCGGCCGGGCCCATCGCCTTGAGGTGTTCGACCACGCGGTGCACTTCCTCGTCGGAAACGAAGGCACCGTGCACGCGCTCGGGCATGGCGGTGCCCGGCGGCAGGTACAGCATGTCGCCGTGGCCCAGCAGGGTTTCCGCGCCGGACTGGTCGAGGATGGTGCGCGAGTCGATCTTCGAGCTGACCTGGAAGGCAATGCGGGTCGGGATGTTGGCCTTGATCAGGCCGGTGATCACGTCCACCGACGGGCGCTGCGTGGCCAGGATCAGGTGGATGCCGGCCGCACGCGCCTTCTGTGCCAGGCGCGCGATCAGCTCTTCCACCTTCTTGCCGACGATCATCATCATGTCGGCGAATTCGTCGATGAAGATGACGATGAACGGCAGCGTCTCCAGCGGGCGCGGCGCCTCGCCCAGTTCCGGGTTCGGCTTGAACAACGGGTCCATCAACGGCTGGCCGGCGTCCTGGGCTTCCTTCACCTTCTTGTTGAAGCCGGCCAGGTTGCGCACGCCCACCGCGCTCATCAGCTTGTAGCGGCGCTCCATCTCGGCCACGCACCAGCGCAGGCCGTTGGCAGCCTCCTTCATGTCGGTGACCACCGGCGCCAGCAGGTGCGGGATGCCCTGGTAGACACTCAGTTCGAGCATCTTCGGGTCGATCATCAGCATCCGCAGGTCTTTGGGCGAGGCCTTGAACAGCAGGCTCAGCACCATCGCGTTGACCGCCACCGACTTGCCCGAACCGGTGGTACCGGCCACCAGCAGGTGGGGCATGCGCGCCAGGTCGGCCACGGTCGAGCGCCCGGCGATGTCCTTGCCCAGCGCCAGGGTCAGCACGCTGGCCGACTTGTCGTATTCCTTGGAGCGCAGCAGCTCGGACAGGTAGATCATCTCGCGGGTGACGTTGGGGATTTCCAGGCCGATCACCGACTTGCCCGGAATGACGTCCACCACACGCACCGACTTCACCGACAGGCCGCGCGCGATGTCCTTGTCCAGCGAACTGATCTGGCTGACCTTGATGCCCGGTGCCGGCTCGATCTCGAAGCGGGTGATGACCGGGCCGGGATTGGCGCCAACCACCTGCGCCTCGATGCGGAAATCCTTCAGCTTGAACTCGATCTGCCGCGACAGCGCGTCCAGGGTTTCCTTGTCATAGCCCACCGGCTGCGGCTTGGGATCGTCCAGCAGGGCCAGCGGCGGCAGGTCCGAGCCATCGCCGTTGACGCCACGGAACATCGGGATCTGCGTGTCGCGCTTGGCCCGGTCGCTCTTCTCGATCACCGGCTCGGGGCGCGGCTCGATCTTCACCGGCTCGCGCTTGGCGCGCACCTCGGCATCGGCCTTGCGCACCTCCTGGCGCTCCTCGCGCATCACCCGGGTCTGCTGCCACTCGGTGACTTCTTCCTTCTTGCGCGCCAGCAACGGTGCCAGCGACATCACGCCGCGGCCGATCTTCTCCATCACCGTGAACCAGGACAGCCCGGTGGCCAGGGTGATCGAGGCCAGCAGCAGCACCAGCACGAACAGGTTCGCGCCCAGCGCACCAAAGCCCACCGTGAGCGAATTGCCGACCAGCTTGCCCAGAATGCCGCCGGCGCTGGACACATCGCCACTGAACAGGCGCACATGCAGGAAGCCGGTGCCGGCGATCAGGAAGCCGACCAGCCCGACCAGGCGCAGCGCGGGGTCCAGGTCGTTCTCGCCCTTGCTCTCGCGCTTGAGGCCGAACATGGCGATCCACGCCAGGGCGCCCAGCACCACCGGCAGCAGGAAGGCAACGTAGCCGAACAGCTGCAGCAGCACGTCGGCGATCCAGGCCCCGGCGCGACCGCCCAGGTTGTGTACCGGCGCGACCACGCTGCCGGTATGCGACCAGCCCGGGTCGGTGGCTGAATAGGTGAACAGACTGGCCGCCAGGTACAGCAGGGCCGGCGCGATGGCGATCAGGCCAAGGTCGCGCCAGAGGCGTTGGCGGCGTGGATTGTCGGTCGTCGCCGCCGCGGCCGTGCGACGTGACGCCTTGCTGTCGTCGGACTTGGAGCGTTCGGGGACCTGCTTCGCCACCTTAGACCATACCTTTGGAATGCGCTGTTAGTGATTGATAATAAATGAGACGGCGTCAGTTTTCAGTTATGCGACGTTTCACGGGGCATCCGGGGCGCCGCAACCACCGCTGGATGACGGCGTTCTGTTCATCGGCTTGAATCGCCCTGCCCCAGCCGCCACTCTATGACCAGCCACGGATGCTGCGCAAACATCGCCAGCGCCTTGTCCCATCTACCTTTTCGCGAGTCTACATGAGCACCAGCCTGCCCTCCCGCCACCAGCGCCTCGTCATCCTCGGTTCCGGCCCGGCCGGCTGGACCGCCGCCGTCTACGCCGCCCGTGCCAACCTGAAGCCGGTCGTCATCACCGGCCTGCAGCAGGGCGGCCAGCTGATGACCACCACCGAGGTGGACAACTGGCCCGGTGACGCCCACGGCCTGATGGGCCCGGACCTGATGGCGCGCATGCAGGCCCATGCCGAGCGTTTCGAGACGGAAGTCATCTTCGACCACATCCATACCGCCGACGTGTCGCAGCGCCCGTTCAAGCTGATCGGCGACAGCCACGAGTACACCTGCGATGCCCTGATCATCGCCACCGGCGCCACCGCCAAGTACCTGGGCATCCCGACCGAGGACGAGTTCAAGGGCCGCGGCGTGTCCGCCTGCGCCACCTGTGACGGTTTCTTCTACCGCGACCAGGACGTGGTCGTGGTCGGCGGCGGCAATACCGCCGTGGAAGAGGCGCTGTACCTGTCCAACATCGCCCGCAAGGTCTACCTGGTCCACCGCCGCGACACCCTGAAGGCGGAAAAGATCATGCAGGACAAGCTGTTCAAGAAGGTGGCCGAAGGCAGGATCGAGACCGTCTGGCACCACCAGGTGGAGGAAGTGCTGGGCAACGATGCCGGCGTGACCGGCGTGCGCGTGAAGTCCACCCTGGACGGCAGCACCCGCGACATCGACGCCCACGGCTTCTTCGTGGCCATCGGCCACCACCCGAACACCACCCTGTTCGACGGCCAGCTGGCGATGAACAACGGCTACCTGGAAATCCGTTCGGGCCTGGGCGGCAACGCCACCCAGACCTCGGTGGAAGGCGTGTTCGCGGCCGGCGACGTGGCCGACCAGCACTACCGCCAGGCAATCACCTCGGCCGGCTTCGGCTGCATGGCCGCACTGGATGCCGAGCGCTACCTGGACGCACAGGGCAAGGCCAGCTGAAACGCTGAGCTCGACCCACGCAAAAAGGCCGGCGCCACAGCG